>CANRMR010000026.1 GCA_947631785.1 uncultured Clostridia bacterium
AAAATCAACCAGTTTAATTCTGATTGATTTTTGTATCTATCTGTTCTATAAAAGTTCGAACAGATTCGTCGTTGGAGCGGGTAGAGGGAATCGAACCCTCGCTATCAGGTCGGAAGCATGACATTCTACCACTAAATTATACCCGCATTTTTATTTTATTATATACTGTTTTTGTTTTAATTGCAATAGTTTAAAGAAAATTGGATGTACTTTAAATATTGCACATCCAATTTTTTATTTTTATTTTTGCTCTTCTTTTTCTGTCCACTTTACTAAATTTAAATTTGCTGAGTCTAAAAGCATTTCATGTTTTGGCATTACTCTGAATGTATAACCGTAATTTCCTCCTGTTGTTAGTTCTATTTTTGCTTTAAATTCATATGTTTTTATCTCTGCATCAATTTGTTTTTCTAGTTTCATTGGTATTATACTAATATTTTCAATGGTTCCATTATCTAATATTTTGCCATAATATACTTGTACTTCTATATTTTCAAGTTCAATGTTAGGAAGTTCTACCATACATGACACTTCAATTTTGTTTCCAGCATCCATTGTTATATTATCCATGTTATTATTTTGCATAATTTTTATTCTGTTCCAGCTTAAATTTGCTTCTTTTTTCCATGCACAATAATTTGCTACCTTTTCTATGTCTGAAAAATAATTATTAGTTAATTCGCAAAGTGGCATATACAATTTTTCTGTATAGTCTACAACCATTCTTGACATACTATATTTTCCACCTGTAGATATTATAGAATTTTTCATCATTTGCAACCATTTTTCTGAAATTCCATTTTCTCCTTTTTCATAATACATAGGTATAATCTTATTTTCTAAAGTATTATACATACTTATACTATCTGCCTCATCTTGTAAATCATATGAATCATATTTTGCATTTGTTCCTATTGTCCAACCATTTTTTGAGTTATATCCTTCTGCCCACCATCCATCTAGTACACTAAAGTTTATTGCACCATTTACTGATGCTTTTTCTCCACTAGTTCCAGATGCTTCCATTGGTCTTCTTGGATTATTTAGCCATACATCTACACCACTTACTAAATATCTTGCCATTGCTATACTATAGTCTTCTAATAAAAATACTTTTCCTTTAAATTGTGGTTTCATTGAAATTTCGTGAATGTATTTTATTAAATTTTGTCCTTCTATATCTGCTGGATGGGCTTTTCCTGCAAAAATAAGTTGTACTGGTCTTTTTTCATTATTTAAAATTTGTGTTATTCTTTCTAAATCTCTAAAAATTAAAGTTGCTCTTTTATATGTTGCAAATCTTCTTGAAAAGCCTATTGTTAATGCATTTGAATTTAATTTTGATGTAATTTCAGCTATTTCTTCATACCTTACTCCTGAATTTCTTAGTCTGTTTGTTACATTTTCTTTAACTAATTTTAATAATTTTTCTTTTCTATTTTGATGAACATTCCATAATTCTTCATTTGGTATATTTTGTATTTTTTCCCAAATTTCATCTTTATGCATATTATCTTGCCAATAAGGAATTAAATATTTATTATATAGTTCTTTTATATTTGGTGCAAGCCAACTGCAAGTATGTATTCCATTTGTAATATGAGTAATTGGAGATTCATTAGCTGCAATATTAGGCCACACTTCACCAAATAATTCTCTTGATACTGCACCATGAAGTTTGCTTACACCATTTTTCTTTCCAGCAACTTTTAGTGCTAATATTCCCATGTTAAAGCCTGCCTCTAGATTTTTACATGGCTTCATTCCTAATTTTAAAAATTCATCTCTTTCTAGTCCTATTCTTGGCCAAAAATCTTTAAAATATTTTTCTACTAAAGCTATTGGGAAAATATCATTTCCAGCTGGAACAGGTGTATGGGTTGTAAACACTGTTTTTGATGTAGCAATTTCTTTTGCTAGTTCAAAAGACACTTTCTTTTCTTTCATTATATTTTTTATAATTTCTAATATTAAGAAAGAAGAATGCCCTTCGTTCATATGGTAAATAGTTGGATTTAGTCCTAATGTTCTTAGCAAGTTAACACCACCCATTCCCAAAACAATTTCTTGCTGTATTCTCATTTCTTGGTCTCCACCATATAACTTAAGTGTTATACTTCTATAATCTTCGTCAGTATTTTGTTCAATGTCAGAGTCCATTAAATATAATTTAATTCTTCCTACATTTATTTGCCATACTTTTAAATATAATCTTTTTTTAGGTAACTTTACATTAATTATTAAATCATTTCCATTGCTATCTTTTACTGGTATTATAGGTAAATTATCTAAATCTATATTTGTATAAATTGCTTCTTGACCACCATAACTATTAATTTTTTGATGAAAGTATCCATTTTTATATAATAATCCCACTGCTACAAATGGAAGTCCTAAGTCACTTGCAGATTTTAAATGATCTGCTGATAAAATACCTAGCCCACCAGAATAAATTGGTATTATTTCATCTAAACCATATTCTGCTGAAAAATATGCAATTAAATCGTTTTTACTATTTGGATATTTTTTTTCAAACCATGTATTTTTGCTACTCATATAGCCTTCAAAATCATCCACTATTTTATCATATTTTTTTAGTATACTTGTATTTTTTTCTGCTTGTTCTAATTTTTCTTGTGAAACTAATTTTAAGAATTTAACAGGGTTTTTTTCTACATTTTCCCATAAATCAATATCAATTTCTTTAAATATTTTTAGAAAATCAGTATTCCATGACCACCAAAGGTTATTTGCTATCTCAGATAATTTATTAATTCTTTTTGGTAACTGTGGATTCACAGTAATTCGATTAAATAAATACATTTTATTAATTCCTCCCTTTGTATTTTTATCATTTTAACTTTTGTTTTACCTTATAATTATCTACTAAAAAAATGAAAAAGTCAAATCCTTTTTCAAATTTTTTGCATTTTTTTAAAAAATGTGATATAATTATGTTATGTAAATGTTGTTTTTTTAATTATTATTTATAAAAGGAGGATTTTTTATGAGAAAAAACAACTTTGTAATAGGGACATTATGCATTTTTATGATTTTAGTTTTCTCCATTTCACTTTGTATATTTGGGGAATTTCTTGGTTCAGCTAAAATATCGATGAGTTTTGAGCGTGATATACGGTCAATTGAACGAGAATTAGCAGCTGATCCTAGCAACGAAGAATTAAAGGAAGATTATAATGATGCAGTAGATGCTTATCATAATTTTCAAATGCTCGATTCGATAGCCCATTTTGAGGCTGAACACCCAATAATGGCTGTCTCAATTGGGATTGTTGCGTTGTTGAGTCTGCTTATGTCTTATTTTATATATATATTTATCATTGTAACTATATTAAATATAAATATATATAAAGAAGATATTAATAAGCCTCGCCGCCGCCGTAAAGTATATTTATGGGACATGATAATTGGCGGACAAAAAATACCAGAATGGATTTCTCAAGATGACCGAAAAAGCCTTGAGATAACTAGATCAATATTTGCAGATCTAGTTGAATAATAATTAAAAAGAAAAAGCACCCGAATTTGGGTGCTTTTTCTTTTTACATTTATTGTATATTTTTCTTTATTTAGGAAATACTGTTTTTAGGTGGTGATAATAAAATGACAAATAAAGAACTTTTATATGTAGAAGATGCTTTAGGTCATGAAACTTTCATGAAAACCTGTAGCAAAAAAACTTCTGAAAAATTGACAGATCCTACTCTTTCTGCTTATGTAAAAGAGTTAGAAGCAAAACACACAGGATTACTTAACAAATTTTTAAATTTATTATAGGAGGTACATTTTATATGGAAGACAAAGATTTAATGGAATCAGAACTTTTAGTAATTAAAGGTGTATGTGATTTATATTTACATGGAACAATTGAATCTACAACTGCAGAGGTACATTGTGCTTTTAAAGATGCATTAAATGAATCATTAGATATTCAAAATAAAATATATAACTTAATGGCTGAAAAAGGGTGGTATAAAACTGATGTAGCAGATCAAACTAAAATTGATAACGCAAAACAAAAATTTTCTAGTGCAAATGCTTAAATAATAATTTTTTTCAAATTTACTTAAGCCATCTTATGCACGTAAACAAAAAAGCGGCATGTAAATGTCGCTTTTGTTTACTTTTATTTTTTTAATTTTTTCATTGTTTCTTTAAAATTATTTGAATTAATTATTGCTGTTCCAACAACTGCAATATCTATTCCTGCATTTTTTAAAGAGTTTATATTTTCAGGATTTATTCCCCCATCTGCCTCTATAACTGTTTCTAAATTATTTTCATTTATATATTGTTTTATCTTATTTATCTTATTTATTGTACTTTCAATTAAAACTTGCCCACCTTCTCCTGGCTCTACTGTCATAATTAAAACCATATTTATATATGGTAAATATGGATATATTTCTTCTATTTTTGTGTTTGGTTTAATTGCAATTGAAACTTTAATTCCATTTTCCTTTATGTATTTAATTATTTTAATTATTTCTTCTTTTTTTCTTATTGCCTCTAAATGAAATGTTATTCTGTCTGGATCTAAGCTTATAAAACTGTCAACATATGCTTTTACATCTTCTACCATCAAATGTACATCTAATGGTAAATTTGAAATATGTTTAATATATTCTGCATATTTTAGCATCTTTTTAGTTGTATCTTTTTTTACAAATTTTCCATCCATAACATCTATATGAAAATAATCTGTACCTGCTACTTCTAAATTATAAAAAGTAGTTATTGCTTTTTCTTCATCTACAGATAAAACTGATGTTGAAATTTCTACCATCTTTTATCCTCTCTTTCTTTTAATGCATTATAAATTTGAACAAACCTTTCGTATCTATCTTTACTTATTTTTCCTTCATTAATTGCCTGTTTTATTCCACATTTTTCTTCTTTTTGATGAGTACATCCTACAAATTCACATTTACTTATATATGGTTTGAATTCTATGTAATATTTTTCTAAGTCTTTTGATTGTATTTCATAAATATCAAATGTAGAAAATCCTGGTGTATCAGCAATATATGTATCATTTTGTAATTCATATAAATATACTCCGAGTTGTTGTATTTTTTCCTTTTTTATTTTTACTACTAATTTCTCCCTCTTTGGTAATATTTTCATTAAATAAACTATTTATTAATGTAGATTTTCCGTACTCCAGAATTACCTGAAAAAGCACTTATTTTTCCTTTTAAAATTTCTTTTAATTTTTCTATTCCTATTTGCTCTTTTGCATTTGTTTGTAATACTGTATAACCAATATTTCCATATATTTTCTTGATTGATTGTAATTGCTCTTGTTTTTCTAAATCTATTTTATTTAATACTATTACTGGTTTTATTTTTAAATATTCTGCAAAGACAAGTTGCTTGTCTAACATTAATAAATCTGGTTTTGGCATTTGTGATGATATTACTAAAATTAATTGTGAAATATTACTTAATTTAGGTCTTTTAATATAGTTTTTTCTTTCTAATATTCTTTTTATTACAGCTAGTTTTTGTTTGTCATCAACAATTTCTATTTCTACTTTATCTCCTACAACAGGAGAAATTTCATCTTTTTTTAATTTTCCTCTTGCTACTGCCTCGTAAATGTTATTTTCTACTTTTATTTTATACAAATTTGACACATTACTTATTATTAATGCTTCTTGCAATTTTTTCTCCTTTTTTAGGGTACGGTTTTTCTTACGTACCCCTTTTATATTTTAATTATTTTACTCTATTGTTATTGAAGTAGACTCTTTTAGGTTCAATGTTTTTGTTGCTCTTATGTCTCCATTTACTTTTACTCTTATTGTAACAGTTCCTTTTCCTGAAAAGCTTGCTTTTACATTTGTAGCATCTTTTCTTTCTGATTCATTTGTATATATAGAATCATCATCAACTGTAATTTGTAATTTAACTGTTTGTGGTTCTTGAACAGTTGTATTATTTGTATTTTCTTCTGGTCCTGTATATTTTATTAAAGATTTTAGATTAACTGTTACTGTGCCATCTATTAGTGCTTCTATTTTGTTTACTGTAATAGTTATTCCTGTTCCCTTTTCCACACTACTACCAATATCTAAATTTTGTTTTAAAACAACACCATCTGTTTTAGTAGTATCTTCATTATTTACTACACTGTTTAGTGTTAATCCTGCATTTTCTATTTCTGCTTGCGCTTCTGCTTGAGTTTTTCCAATAAGGTTAGGAACTACTACCATTTCTACTCCTTTACTTACTGTTAGTATAATTGTGCTTCCTGCGTTTACTTCTGTATTTGCAGCTAAATCCTGTTTTATTACATATCCTTCTTCTACTTTTTTGCTTTCTTCTTCTTGTATTTCTACTTTTAGTCCTAATTCGGTAAGCTCATCTTCTGCTTCTTGTATTTCTTTTCCTGTTACTTTTGGTACAGTTACAATTTTTTGACCTTTACTTACAACTACACTAATTGTGCTTTTTTCTTTAATAGAATAGTTTGGTTTAAATGCAGGATCTTGTGAAATAATTTTTCCTGCTTCTATTTCTTCATCATATTCTTCGCTTTTTATTTCAAATTTCAAATTGTTTTCTTCTATTATAGATTTTGCTTCATCAGATGTTTTTCCAACAACATCTGGTATTTGTACATCTGCAACCTTACCAGCTGTAAGTGCAATATATGTTCCTCCTAAGCTAAGCATAAATAGTAATATTATACCTAATATTATAGATAAAGCTTTATGCTGTTTTACAAAGCTTACAAATTTATTTTCTTTTTTCTTATTTCTTCTTATATTTTCGTCCTTTTCCTTAATCCTATCTTGAATTGATTTATCATATACAGTTTGCATTGTTTGTGTTGGAAAATCATGTTGTATAGTATTCATAGAGACAAAATCTCCATCTGGATGTTTTAATGCCATACTTAAGTCTTTTAGCATTTCTGTTGCATTTTGGTAACGCATGTTTGGATCTTTTTCCATTGCCTTAATAATAATTTTATTTACTGCAACTGGAATACTAGGATTTATTTTTATAGGTTCGATAGCTTTATCTTGCATATGCATTAAAGCAACAGATACAGGTGTATCTGCATCGAAAGGTACTTTTCCTGTTAACATTTCATACATTACAATTCCTAAAGAATATAAATCAGATTTTGCATCTGTATATCCCCCTCTTGCATGTTCTGGTGAAAAATAATGGACTGAACCAATAGTTGTTCCAAAAGCTGTTATTGTTGAATTTGATACTGCTTTTGCAATTCCAAAGTCTGTTACTTTTGCAATTCCTTCTTCTGTAATAATTATATTATGTGGTTTAATATCACGATGTATAATATTATTTCTATGTGCTGTTTCTAATGCTGATGCAATTTGCATAGCAACATTAATACTCCATTTCCATGAAAGTGCTCCATCTGAAATAATAATTTCTTTTAATGTTTTTCCTTGGATTAATTCCATTACAATATAATAAAGATTTCCCTCATGTCCTACATCAAAAACAGAAACAATATTAGGATGAGTTAAACTTGCAGCAGATTGTGCCTCTGTATTAAATCTTTTAATAAATTCTTCATCTGTAGTAAATTCTTCTCTTAGTATTTTAACTGCTACATATCTATTTAAAACCAAACATTTTGCTTTATAAACTGTAGCCATACCGCCATTTCCTATTTTTTCTATTATTTGATATCTATTTCCTAATAACCTACCTTCTAAATTAATCATATTTCCTCTCTCCTTAATTTTGTATAATAACAACCGTAATATTATCATATCCACCTCGTTCGTTTGCCAAATTTATTAATACTTTATCAGCTGTTTGTGGATTATTTGTTACGATTTCATACAATTCATCATTTGAAACCATATTAGTTAACCCATCTGATGTTATAATGAAAATATCATCTTTTAATGCTCCTTTAACCGTTATATCTGGTTCAACATAAGGTGCACATCCAACTGCTTTCATAAGCATATTTTTTTTCGGGTGATTAATTGCTTCTTGTCTTGTAATTGTTCCATCTTTTACTAATTCTTCTACATAGCTATGATCTTGTGTTAACTTTCTAATAATTTGTTTTCTAATTCTATATATTCTACTATCTCCAACATGACCAATGTAGGCTCTATTATTATATATTAAACAAATTTCTAATGTAGTACCCATATTAGCAAGTTCTTCGTTAGATGTAGCCTTTTCATAAACTACCATATTAGCATATTCTATTGCACTTTTTATTAGTTCTTGCAGATTTATCCTATCTTTTGGTGTTTGCTCAAAATTATTATTTATATAGCTTTTAGCTGCATTTGCTGCTAATTTGCTTGCAATTTCACCTCCATTATAGCCTCCCATACCATCTGCTAAAATAAATAACGGCAATTCTTCCTGTTTTTCAGGTATTTCAAAGTAATCTTGATTTATTTCTCTTGCCTTTCCTATATCAGTACTTGCAAAAGCCTTCATTCTTTCACCTCTTTTTTTCTTAATTGTCCACATGCAGCTTCAATATCTGGTCCTAGTTCTCTACGTATAGTTGCAACTATTCCATGATCATTTAAATAATCACGAAATTTAATTATGTTTTCGTTAGAACTTTTATCATACTTTCCATTTTCAATTTTATTAATTGGTATTAAATTAACATGGCATAACATGCCTTTAAGTAATTTAACTAATCTTTTTGCATCTTCTTCGTTATCATTTTCTTCTTTTGCTAATGCATATTCAAATGAAATTCTTTTACCTGTTGTTTCTATATAATATTTACAAGCCTTAAGTAGTTCTTCAATATTATATTTATTATTTATTGGCATCATTGAACTTCTTTTTTCATCTGTTGTAGCATGCAGTGAAATTGATAATGTACATTGTAACTTCTCATTTGCTAAATCATATATTTTGGGCACTAGGCCACTTGTTGATAAACTAATATGTCTTGCTCCAATATTTAGCCCTTTTTGATTATTCATAATTTTTATTGCATTTAATACATTATTATAGTTATCTAATGGTTCACCAATTCCCATTAATACAACATTTGATATTTTTATTTTTTCTTCTCTTTGCACAGCTAAAATTTGTTCAACAATTTCTCCAGATGTTAAATTACGCACAAATGGAATACCTGTTGATGCACAAAATTTACATCCCATTTTACAACCAATTTGTGATGAAACACATAATGATTTTCCATATTTATATTCCATTAAAACTGTTTCAATTGCGTTATCGTCACCAATATTAAATAAGTACTTTTTGGTTCCATCTTTAGACTCTTGTTTTTTTATAATTTTGTATATACATATTATATAGTTTTGTTTTAATTTTTCTCTTAGCTTAAATGATATATTGGTCATTTCATCAAAACTTGTTACATTTGCTTCAAAAATCCATTTAAAAACTTGTTCTGCACGATATGGTTTTTCACCTAAATTTTCAAATTCTTTTTTTAGTTCATCTAAGTTGTAATCTTTTATGTTTTTTTTATTTTCCATTTTCTTTCCTTTTTTATATCATAAATCATTTTATTTTTCAATAAAATAGAGTTCTATTATTTATTTTTTATTATAACATAATTTTTATTAGATTTCGTAAGTACTTCTGCACCTGTTTTAGTAACTAAAACAGTATCTTCTACCCTAATTCCAAATTTTCCAGGTATATATATTCCTGGTTCATTTGTAATTATCATATTTTCCTTAAGAAACATTTCGTCTTTTGGGTTTATGTATGGCATTTCGTGTACATCTAATCCAACCCCATGCCCCAATGCATGAATTAAATCAAATCCATTTACTTTAAAATCACTTTCTGGCATTTTAAATAAAGTTTTTGTACTAATTCCTTCTTTTATCTCTTTTTCAACTTGTAACTGATTTTTTAATACTAAATCATATACTTTTTTTATATAATCTTGAACAAAATCTACAAATATTGTTCTTGTCATATCTGATGAATATCCATTATATTTACATCCAAAATCTATTGTAATAACATCTCCAGATTCAATTTTTTTATCAGTTGGAACAGCATGTGGCATAGACGAATTTATACCACTTGCAACTATAGTTTCAAATGCTAGTCCATCTGCACCATTTTCTTTAAAATATCTTTCAATTTCCATTGCAATTTCTTTTTCTGTCATTTGCTTTTTTATAAATGAACATATATGTTTAAAACAATCATCTGTTAATTTACATGCTTTTATAATGTTTTCAATTTCTTTGTTATCCTTTATCATTCTTTGTTTTTCTATTATTTTTTCTGTTTCTACTAAATTATTTATTTTGTATCTATGCATATATTCTTTATATTTAGCATATGTAACATATTCTTCTTCAAAACCAACATTTTCACAAAACATAAAAAAGTTTTCTTCATCATAACAGTCTACATCTTTTCTATCAAAAACAACTATTTCGTCATCAATTGTTATAGTTTTTTGCACAGCTTCTATATATCTTCCATCTGTAATAAAAATATTTTCTTTTCTTGTAAGAAGCAGTATTCCCTCTGCTTGTATTCCTAGTAAGTAAAAAATATTAGTTGGATTTGATATAATCATTCCTTGCAAATTTAAACTATTCATTTTGTTTCTTATACATCGTATTTTTTCATTCATGAAAATTCCCCCTTTTCATGTTATTGTACGTACATACCAAGCGTGAATATTTTTAAAAGTGCTAATACTATTAAATCAAATGGAATAAACATTAATATAAATGATGCAATTACAATAAATGGTCCAAATGGAATATATTCGTCTGTTTTCTTTATTTTGCTAATCAATAAAATTATACTAATAATTGCTCCTATTAAAAATGCTATTAAAGCAATTGCTATTATTCCATATAATCCAAAGTAAAGTCCTAATGCACCCATAAATTTTACATCGCCAAATCCCATTGCTTCTTTTCCGGCAATTAATCCACCAATAAGTGTAATTATAAGAAAAATTCCAGCACCTGCAAGCATTCCAAGTATCATATTAATTGCTAAATTTATATTTACAATTCCTAAAAGAAATGTAAATATAAGTCCTGTTTCAAATATGGTTAAGTTTAATCTATTTGGAATAATTTGCAATCTATAATCAATTATAAATGCTGATAATATCATTGGAGTCAAAACAAGATATTTAATTAAATTTATATTATCCATTATATTTTTTTGTATGCCAAACCTATATAATAGCGCAATATATATAATTGCAGTAATTATCATTAATAAATAATTTAATTTTTTCTTTTGTTTTAATTGATTTATTATATTTTTTTCAATTATTTTTTCTCCTTTTGGAAGTTTATCATTTATAATATGTACTATTTGACCTACTATAAGCCCGATTATCCCAATTAATACATACCACAATATATGTACATCATTAAAGTATATCATTTTTTTCCTCCTTTTTTTCTTTTGCATTAATGTAATTTTTTAATATTGCTTTTTCAATTGGTCTTTTTAATACAGTAATCCATATATCTTTTTTTTCTATTGGTTCTACTAAAATAGAAAACATTTTACATCTATTTGCTCCAATTATATCTGTAAAAATTTGGTCTCCAACTACAGCTATATTTTCATTTGGCACTTTTAATATTTCAGATGCTTTTTTAAAACCACTTTTAAATGGTTTCTTTGCAAAATTAATATATGGTATTTCTAGTTTTTTTGCAACATTTTCTATTTTTTCTTTTTTATTGCTATTAGATAATATACAAAATTTAATTCCTTTTTGCTTTAAATTATTACACCAAATATCTACTCCATCTAACAGTTTTTTATAATAATCAATTAATGTGTTGTCTACATCTAAAATAATTGCTTTGATATTATTTTTTTCTAAATCATTATATTCAATCTCTTTTACATTTTTTAAATACATTTTTGGATAGAATATCATTATCTTTCCCCTTACTATTAAGCTGTATTTATATTATCAATTAAACTAGTTTTTGTCAATAAATTTCTAGTTCATTATTAAAATTTGGAACATATTCTTCTTCGTGCTCACCTAGCTCTTGCATATAACCATTTTCTATTCCTAATTTTAGTACATATTCTTCAATTTCACTATATTCTTCTTTAGTTAGTTTTCGATTAATTTTTTCATCTTGTTTTGCTTTATATGTTGGAAAATATTGTGCCATAATACTAACATATACATTTTTATCAATGTTTTCATGTATCCACTTTAAAACATTTTTGGAATTTTCTATATAATTTGGTAAAACTAAGTGGCGAATTATTAATCCTTTTTCTATTATACCATCTTTGTTTAGTTTTGGGCTTCCAACTTGTTTATACATTTGCAAAATTGCCTTTGTAGTTACCTCAAAATAATTATCTATCTTAGAGTATTTTTTTGCAAGTCCATTATAATAATATTTAAAATCTGGTAAAAATATATCAATATATCCATCTAATTTTTTTATTGTATCTACATTTTCATAACCATTTGAATTATATAAAATAGGAATTGTTAATCCATTTTTCTTTGCTATAGATATTGCCTTAATAATTAATGGGACATACATAGTAGGAGTTACAAGATTAATATTTTCTGCATTTTTTTCTTGAAGGTTTATCATTATTTTAGCAAGTTTTTCTATTGTTATTTCTTTTCCATTTCCAAGCTGACTTATTTCATAATTTTGACAATACATACAAGATAAATTGCATTTACTAAAAAAAATTGTACCTGAACCATTTTTTCCACTAATGCATGGCTCTTCGTACATATGAAGTGAAGCTAAAGCAACCATTAGCTTGTTTGTTGCTTTGCATCTTCCCAAATTTTCTTTTTCTCTATTTACTTTGCACATATGTGGACACAAAGTACAGCTTTTAAATTCTTCAATCATATTTTACCTCTTATATTTATAAATATTAATTGGTTTAAAATTTGCTTTATTTTTTTATAAAAAAAGTATATTCATTCTTAAAACTTTAACAGTTAATACTAGAATATACTTTTGTTTATTTATATTTTTATCATTTTTTTAATGCCTTTTAATTTTGCTCTAATTGTTTTAGTTTTAGATTTGTCAGATAACGGATCACTTTACTGCAAGACACAAACGAAATGAGAAGCCGTTGGCAGTAAGGCCATTGCTGACGCTAAAGTAGAACACACCAGCATACGAACTATAGTCATAGCCGCCTCCACGAGTGAAGAAAGGGTAGCCCGAAAACGCAGAGCTAGCGCGATCTGAATTCCAGCCACTTGTTTCGTATGTTGCATCTCCTTTTTTATAATCTGAGCTTTCGCTTGTACCAGTATATGCTGTTGAATATGCATCACTTGTTCCATTTTGACTTGCAAATGGTTTTCCATCATTTAAATAACTTGAATTACCATTTTTATAGTATGCTGCTACATATTCATATGCTCCTCCTCTTAAGTCATATATTCCATATTCATTTCCAGTACTTGTTGCATCATTATTTCCTTTTCCTGTTATATAATTACTATTGTTGTTAATTGATATTTCTTTTCCATTTCTTCCATATTGACTATGTGTTAGGTATGCTACTGCTCCCCATTCACTATTTTTTAACATATGGCTATTTAAGTCTGCCTCATAGTCTCTTGCTGCTGTGTAAAATTCCCCTACTGTTTGGTTTCTCCAACTTGTAACATTTGGTATTATTGTTATCGGTTTATCTTCTATATTACTTTGCCCTGTTGATACATCTGTTGTGCATCCTGTATGGCTTGTTTCGTATTTTCCAATCCATAATCCTGAAGTTTCTTCGCTCCATTCTCCATTGTCGTATGTTTTTATCCCATTTTTTTCTGTTTTTGTAAAGGCTGGGTGTACCACATAATCTTTTGGATAGAGTTCATTTTTTATTTCATCATCTGTTACTCTTTTTGCTGTTTGTGTTTTTCCTTCTTCATCTATATAATTATCTGTTGTTCCTTGTAAAAACACTACATCTATAGTTCCTGCATCTTGTCCTTCTTCTTTTGGTGTTATTTTATATGCATATCTTGGTATCCATACAAAGTAACTTTCTACGCTTTCTCCATTTTCATATATTTTTGTTACTTTTGCATTTGCCCAGTGGCTTGATGTATTATCACTTGTTCCTGTACCTGCTACATAATTGTAGCTTGAATTATTTGTATCTTTTACCCATTCTTTTTTTTCTTCATCATATCTTACAAGTTCCATTTTTGTATTTGCATTTGGATTTTTTATTACTGGCGTGTTTATTCCTTTTTCTTCATTATAACTTCCGTCTGTTTTTAATGGTCCTCTTAAATTATCATATATATTATCTAAATGTTCTTGTTCATTTTGGACTGCGTCTTTGTATTTATCTACTGCTTCTTTGCTTTTTGTAAATATTCCATTTTGTCCTAGTGCTAGGTTTAGGGATACGCCTGCTAGGATTATTAAAATAATGATTGTGATTACAAGGGCTACCAATGTGATTGCATGTATTTTGTAGGGGTCAGTCTTGACTGACCCGGGTTGGTCTTTGGCCAATTCCCCTACGGTTTTTTGGTTTGTTTTTGTAGATTGGGCACGGTGCCCCGTGCCCCTACGGTTATTTTGGTATGCCTTTGTAGAATTTGGGCAGACAGAGGCGTCTGCCCCTACATTTGTTGTGGTATTCCTCTGTGGTTTACAGGCGATTAAAATCGCCCCTACGGTTTTATTTTCTTTTAAAATGTGTACTCTCTCTCTCTCTCTCTCTCTCTCTCTAGAGCGCCAACGCTTACATGCTTCATTTGTTTTCCTTCTTTCTTTTCTTTCTTTTCTTATTTATTTTATATCATAACAAATATTCTTTTACAATGTTTTTAGGCAAAATTTTTTGAATTATTTTTTCTGCAAACTTTTTTTATTTTCTTTTTCTAATTGCTTTAAACTTTTTTTAGGTGTTGGCAAATCTTCTAGCATAGTTCCTCCAAGTTCTTTTATAGTATTTCTTATTTTAGCCCCAACTTCATAATGTGCTTTATTAGCTTCTTTTTCACTACTAATATTGTCTTTCTTTAATTTTGATTCTGTCTGTGTAATACGAAACAAATTAGCTGCAAGTTCTTCGCTTCCCATATTGTCTAAAATATCTTCTCTATATCTTAGTCCTTTTCTTTTAGCAATGTCATCAGCTGTTTCGCCATTATATAAACCTTTATATCCAGAATTATGAAATCTATCAAAATTTTTAACTCCTGCTTTTTTAGCTGTTTGATTTAATGAATAATTTCCTTTTCGTGTTAAATCTCTTTGATAAAATCTCTTTTCATCTTCGGTTAATGAAGTATACTCTTTTTCGCTAATTTCTTGTTTTCTAGTTTGAACCGCAAAATATGTTTGAGCTAAAGCAATTACTTTTTTTCTACTATCTCCATTTTGTGCTATTAAATAACATGCGTAACGTGTAAGTTTATAATCTTGTTGTTTTCTTCTAGCTCCAGAGCCTATTTGAACCATTTTGTCGATGCCGACAAAATGTTCAAATGTACTTATACCACTATTTTGACAAGCTATTTTTGCCTTTTCAATTACACCGTTAAACTTTCTCCACTCTTTATAATTTAAAACTATTTGTAGTTCTCTAGCATACCAAAATTCAACTCCGTTTTCATCAATATGCTTAATATCTTCAAATCTTTTATTATTTTTATTTAGTTCTTTCATTTACATCATCTCCATTTTAACATATTTTTATGTTTATAATTATAAAACAAGTGTTTGTAATTGTCAATGATATTTTAAATTTTTATATTATTAAATATGTAAATTTCTTGAATATCCTTATGAATTTAAGATTTTTTTGCAAAGAGAAAAATCGACCTTTACGGTCGATTTAATCATTTTCGCCAAAGTGCGACAATTATATCTTTTGGTGGAGATGAGGAGAGTCGAACTCCTGTCCAATAACCTTTCCATATAAACTTCTCCGAGTGCAGTTTATTTTTATTTTCTCTAAAACATGTAAATAAACAAACATGCTTTAGAAAAGTCTTTAATTTTACCCCCTATCTTCAAAGACGAAAGATAGCTTCGTTTCCTACTAATTTTTCACCTTATTTTAAGCGTAGGAATTAAAATAAGATGTAGCAAGCTTTTACTTTAAGCTGCTAATGCTAATTCTTGATTATCAGCGTTTATATTTATATTCCCGTTTTTTTAAGTGGCAAACGAGAATCCACTACTCGCTATTCATATTTCCAGATTACTGTCGAAACCAAATACATCCCCATAATCTATTAATAATTATACTATTATTTTTACAAAAATACAATGGAAATTTTTAAATTTCTATTGCATAAAATAAAAATATATGTTAAGATAATATTTGTATGTAGGGGAATAGTTCATCGGTAGAATAAGAGTCTCCAAAACTCCAGAGCTAGGTTCGATTCCTAGTTCCCCTGCCATAAATTACATAAGGGGCTACAATTTATTATTAGGAGGTTATCCATATGAATTGTGGTTCTTTTTATTTTAAATTTTGCACCATATGTATTGCTATTCTTCTATTAATACCATGTTTTTTTATTCCTGTTATTTATTCTAACTTCGACATATCTAATACGACATCATCTAATACTTTTCAAGAAGCTATTACAATTTCACCATCTGGATTTGCATGGCCTACACCTGGATATACTACAATTACATCAAAATTTGGCTACCGCATATCTCCTACTCGGAAGAACTTCTAATTATCATTCTGGTATGGATATTGGTGCCCCTACTGGCGCAGTTTTAGTTGCAGTTTGTGATGCGCAGGTTATTTTTACTGGTTGGAGTGGCTCTGGTGGATATGCTATTATTTTAGTTTCTGATAATTTAAGAATTTCATATTGCCATACATCTTCCAATTTTCTAGTATCAAAAGGAACTTATGTAAAAAAAGGACAACCAATTGGAATGGTTGGCCCTAAAAATGTTTATGAAATTTTAAATAATCCATATAAAGACTCTAATGGAAATCCTACAAATGGAGATATGACTGGTCCACATTTACATTTGACATTAAAAAAAGACGGCAAAGCCGTCGATCCATTTATTCTTTTTAAGTAAATATTACATGTCATCATCATCGTCTTCTTCATCTTGTTCATCTTCATCTTGCATATTATCATCATATTCGTCAAAACAATTTGAACCACAATCTGCACAATGTCCGTTTACAACCTTGCTCATCATCATCATTTTGATTCCAATCAAGCTCTATAACATTGTTACATTCTGGACAGTTAATTTCCTTTTTTACACCTTTGCTAAAATCTACAACAAACTCATAATTGCAATAAGGACATGTAATTTCAAAATCAGCCCATTCGTCTAAAAATAACTCTTTTTCTATTGTATCCATTGTGCCTTCTAATTTTGCAATTCTTTCATTTAATTCTTTATGTTTTTCAAGCATTGCATTCATTTTATCCATATTTAAGTCTGCAATTTTATCTAATTCATCAATAAAAAGTATGGATATTTGATAAATTTGTTTTTTTATATAGTCTAAGTCTTTTTTATTTTCGATGTTTTCCTCCAAATCATCCATAATTTTTTTAAATTTTGTTTTTAATTCAGACATTTTTACATCCTCTTTCTATACTCTTTCCATATATTCCCCAGTTCTAGTATCTATACGTATTACGTCACCAATTTCAACAAATAGTGGAACAGAAATTTCAAATCCATTTTCTAATGTTGCTGGTTTTCCTGATGTTGTTGTTGTATTTCCACTAAATCCTGGTTCTGTATATGTAACTTGTAATTCCACAAACATAGGTGGCTCTACTGCAAATACATTTCCTTTAAATGAAAGTATTTTTACAGACATATTTTCTTTTATGTATTTTAATGTATCTCCTATTTGTTCCTTGTTTAAAGGCATTTGTTCATATGTTTCATTATCCATAAAATAGTATAAATCTCCATCATTATATAAATATTGCATATCTTTCTTTTCAATTTCTGCCCCTTGTAATTTTTCAGATGGATTAAATGTTTTTTCAAGTACTGCTCCTGTTATTACGTTTTTTAATTTTGTTCTAACAAATGCTGCTCCTTTTCCTGGTTTTACATGTTGAAATTCTACTACTTTATACACAGAATTATCTAATTCAAATGTTGTTCCGTTTCTTACATCTCCTGCCATGTATACTTCTGCCATTTTAATTTCTCCCTTCTAATCTTTAATTTACCTATATATAATACTATATTTTTTCCAAAAAATCAAGTATTATGCATGTTTTTATATTATAATTTGATTTTGAGGATTGCAAATTATGCAATCCTCAAATTTATTTTGTATTTTAAAAATGTTTTCCTTTTGATTTTTTTCTTTTTGGCTTTTCTATATCTTCTTCTATATCTTCATCTGGGAAATTATATTTATATAGTTCTTCAATATATCCCATATTTTCTGTTTCTTCTTCTAATTTTTTATTTTCGATGTCTTCTTCATCTATTTTTTCATTTTTTTCTTCATCATCATATAAGTCATTATTTTCGTCTACTACTTCTATTCTTCCTTCTTCGTTTTCTTTTATGTAAAAAGGTTCATTATATTCATTTTCTTCATTATCGTTTTCCTTTTTGTTTGTATAAATATATTCAATAATTGCAAAAATAATTCCACAAACTAATCCTATTATTGCAATTGCAACAATAATTATTTGCACAGTTTTAGATGTTTTTGTAGTATCTTCTAATTCTTCATTTAAATCATTTATTTCATCATGGTTTTGGCCTACTACTTCAGTAGAATAAACAATTTTATTAACTTTTAATTGATAAGTTACTGTTTCTTTTCCATCTTCTGATGTAACAGTAATATTTATAATGTTTTCTCCTTCTTGTAACAATTTATTTCCAGTAATTGCAACTTTTGCATTTTGTTTATTTGGTACTACATTTATTTCTAGTTCACTAACGTCATTTTTTTCCATATCTATATCTAGTGTATAAGAAAATACATCTTTTGAAAATTCAGGTGTAAAGGTAAATCCTTTAATTTCAATACTATTTAATGCTAATGCATCTTCATTTTTATCTGAATTTGTTTGTGTTTCATCTATAAGATTAGGTGGAGTTTCTTCTTCTACTTTTGCAAGTCTATTGATTCTTACTACATAATTTGTTCCTCCAACTTTTAAGTTTACAGTATTGCTTCCAACTTTTAGTGTAGTTTTTCCTGTTCCAGAAACAGCCGATCCATCTGCAGATACTGCAGACACTGTAGTACTTTCTACTTCATTTCCAACTGTTACTGTAATGTCTTGTTTAGGATCTTTATATGTTTTTCCATTTACTGTAATAGATGATAACTTTCCTCCTGCTGTAGCTGCTGGTTGTTGATTATCACTCTTTGGTTCATTATTATTACTTCCTTGAACAGTAATTGAACAATTCCAACTACCAGTATAAGCACCTGTTCCACCATTATCTACATTAACAGCTGTAACTGATATATTAACTGTTCCAGCAGAATTTGCTTTTACAGTTATTGGACCTCCATCCGTAATATTACCATTTTCGACCCATATTGATGAAGTACTTAAAGATACATTTGCACTACCTGATGCTGAAACAGAAAATTTACCTGTTAGTTCTTTCCCCGCACTCACATTAATCTCTACTGTTTCGCCAACATTTATAGTAGCTCGACTAGATGAAATGCTGAAAGATGCCGCATTATTTATATTAGGTATAATAATTATTAGTATCATTATTATAAACAATATTACAATTTTTTTTAATTTCATAATTTTATCCTTTCTTAAAATGCATTTTAATTTTTTTGCATTATAATGCATTTCCATACATTATATGTTTTTTAATCAAAACATAATCTGTTGCTGTTATCTGTCCATCTCCATTTACATCACCCTTCTGCGTATCTATATTTGTAGGATTCATAATGTAGTTTTTAATCAAAACATAATCTGTTGCTGTTATTTGTCCATCTCCATTTACATCACCCTTTGAAGTTGAAGTATTATTATTTGTTTTAACTTCTGATAAGTACATTGATGAAACATAACCAATTGTACCTTTGTATCCTACTTTATACCATATATTTGTACCATCATTTGCTACATCTTTTTGTAATACATCTATTCGTTCTCCTTTTGGTATTGTTGCAAGTTTTACACCTGATGTAGATGGTGCATTTCTTAACCTTAAATCATCTGTTACTAAATATGTTCCTATTACTTTTTCTTCATTTGCACTACCACCATTTGCTGTTTGATTATTACATGGTGATAAAAATTCACTTGCTATATATCCTACTACACCACTTGACAATTCTACTTTATCCCAGCTGTATCCATCTGCTTGCTTACATTTTCTTTCTTTTACAAGTACAATTGTATCTTTTGCAATAGATGCTATTTTACTTGCAGATGTAGATGGCTCACTTCTTACATTTACTCCATCTGAATCATTTACATAATATGCATTTGGATTGTTAGGGTCTATTGCACTTGGAAGTTTATTTGTTTCTCCTTCTGCATCATATATTGGTATAACAAAATTTAATGGTTTATCTAATAATGCATTTTGTGCATATGTATTATATAATCTTTTAGCTTGGCTTGCAGGATCTTGTATATTTGTCATATATTGGTGTGCAAATAAATTCTGACTGCTTACTGTTTGTGAATTACCTGCTTTTAGTATACTTGTTCCAACTACATCCCATTTATAGAAATATGCTGTATTTTGTCCTGCATTTGTATATGAATTTGCAAGTAATTTAGCTCCTTCTACAATAGATGTATATGGATTATCCCATCCTTTATCTTTTGCATATATTAATGCATTTACAATTGCATTACCTGTGTCATATGCTCCATAATTGAAGAAATTATAATATCCCTCATATCCTGGATATGTTCCTGTAACAGAGTTACTTCCCTTTGAACCAACTTCTTGTATAATTTTTGTTGTAATACTATAAGGACTCATGTTGCTTTGTTTTGCTGCATCTAAAATAATTTGTGCATAAGGCATGGTTTCTGTTTTTCCATTTCTTGTAAATGTTACATTATTTTCTAAGAAAGTTCCCTTGACAGTGCTTTTTATTCCTTCTAAAGTATGTACATTTGCATTATATGATATTTCTAGAAATTGAAATATATCTATTTCATTTAAAAAATTTCTAGGATCTATATAATATTCTATGATGGATTTTGATGCACATGCATAACCACTTACTACTTTCCCACAGCTACATTTCCAAGAACTATCAGATGAATTGTGTACGGTATTTCTTGTATGTACTGATGTTTCTTGATTAATTAAATCATTCCAAGAAATTCCTGTATAATAAGCTTCAAAATTCCAGTTTGGGTGTATGCTTTTTAAATTATTTAAAGTTGACTGATATGCAGCTGGGAAATTTTCAATTCCAGACTTTACACTTTGATTATATGAAGTTGCAGCTTGACTTTTTATTGGTATTAGTAATTCAAGTGCTACTATACATATCATTAGTACTAATGTTTGAATTGCAACTGTTTTTATTCTATATATTTGGTTCATTTGTTTTCCTCCCATAACAAATTAATTTATAAATTTGTTAAATTTATATTTTTAGTATTTTAATGTCACATTTAGTAAAAACAGTATATCATTCTTGTTTTTTTTAGTCAATAATTTTAGAAATTGTAATGAAAATGTAATATTAATATTTGATTTATTTTGCTTTATTATAAAATATATGTTATATTTTTCATGAAAAAAGTATATTCATTATAAAAACTTTAACAGTTAATACTAGAATATACTTTTGTTTATTTATATTTTTGTTTAATTTTACTCTAATTAGTTTGTCCAGATAACAGATTTCACACTACTGCAAGACACACACGAAACGACCTGCTGAAGTAGTTGGCACCGCCATCGTAGTCGAAATAGCAGAACACACCAG
>CANRMR010000027.1 GCA_947631785.1 uncultured Clostridia bacterium
CTAAATTATACATTTATGATTTTTTTTAGTCAAATATACTGAAGAATATGATTGAATTCATATTCTTTTTATTTGCTTAATTGAAGAATATTATAACATCATCTCTTTTTGAAGTCAACGGATATTCGTGCATATTCTGTTGATTTATCTATTAAAATACTCAATGAAAGGTAGGTAATTATTATGCTATTCAAAAAAGCTGTAAGTACGAGAATTGAAGAATTATGTGCTGAAAAAAATATAACAGTTAATAAATTATCTGAAACATCAACTATACCTCCATCTACTTTGAGAGATATAGTAAATTGCAAAGTTGATAATCCTAGTTCAACCGTTATATACCAAGTTTGTAAAGCGTTAAAAATATCACTGAAAGAATTTTATGATTCAAAAATATTTGATTTTGATAAACTAGATGATTAAAGACTATTCTCTCGAATAGTCTTCTTCTCAATATAGTGTTTTAAACAATTATTAAATAATATTTTATGTGTATTTTCTTCTATAACAAATTAAATGTTTTATTCACAATTATATCTATACTCTTTTTATCATCTAGTGATATATCCCATACACTACCAGAAATATAATTTTGTAGTATATACTCTCTTTTAGGTTCTCCTAATAATTTATTTAAATTCCTTTGTAATTTAACTTTATTAGTATATACCGAAATACTATTTTCACTATATAAAACATTTATTATTGTCTCCATTTCTTCTATTTTAGGTTCTTTATACTTCTTTAATGTCATATCATTCCTCCACTTTTCTTTTGTATAATTAAAATATTAAAAAAGCCCAAATATTAAACTTAATTCATATTTGGGCTTTTGTTTTAGAAACCTGTTTTTGGAAGTTTCTTAATTGTTAATTTTTTAGCATAAGATTTTGTTGTCCATTCTGCTTTATCTTCTATCTTGTGTTCCTTATAATTACCTGTTAAACTTGTATAATTTGTCCATCTATCTTCTGCCTTAACAGTTGGTAAAACTTTGCAAAATATGAATGGCTTTTCTACTGCCTCAAATCCAGACATTACTGTTCCAAATTCAATTTTATAGTCAGTAATATATTCATCTTCATCTAAAACAACTTTTGTGAAATCAATATAATTATTTACTTGTGTATTATACTTTCCATATTCAATATAGTCTTCTGATTTATTAGTTTTATATTTAACAATATAATCTAAATCTTCGTTATAAGTACCAGTAAATAGTTTTGTAATTCTAATATAATCAGTTGGTAAATCATCTGACCATGTGAAATTATCTAATGCTACATTTGATGTATTCTTTAATGAATTAAAACTATATTTAATTTCATCATTTGGCTGTGCTTGTACTACTCCATTTTTCTCTATATCTAGCCCAATGTCAACACTATCATTTTCAATAATAACTGGGATTGTTACTAGATTTTCCGTAATTTCAACATAGTATTTTTCAGTGTTTTGTAAATAATAATCTGAGCCTGGATTTTTTTCAATAATATAGTATTTTCCATATTCTAATAAGTTACTTTTACCTTTTCCATTTTCATCTGTTATTATAGTATCAACTAACTCATCAGATTCATTGTATATCTCAAATTCAGCATTTATCAATACAGTTCCTTTTGTTTCTCCAGTTAGTTCATTATCATCTGCACTTACTTTAGTGATTTCAATATATCCTTTTAATTTTTCATTTTCAAATTTTATTGATGTAATTTCATCTTCTTTTAATTCTACAGTTTGAATTTCATCAGTTAGTACATATTCTTTTTTAGTTATTGTTTCTCTAATTCTGTATTCCTCATCTATTGGTAATCTTTTCGTTACTGCTTCTCCATTTTCATCTGTTATGATTGTGTCAACAATATTTCCTTTAGAATCTAATACTTCAAATGTTACCCCTTCAAGTAAAACTTCATTGTTATCTTTGTCAACTTTAATTACTCTTACTTGTCCTTTTTTCTTTTCATTTTCAAAGACAAGTGTTTTTATTTCATCCTGTTTTAAAGTTACTTTTTCCTCTTTATCTGATAAAACATATTCCTTCTTTGTTATTGTTTCTCTAACTCGATACTCATCATCTATTGGCAATCTTTTTGTTACTGCTTCTCCATTTTCATTCGTTACTATTTTGTCAACAATATTTCCTTTAGAATCTAATACCTCAAAAGTTACTCCTTCAAGTTTTACTTCATGATTATCTTTATCTACTTTAACTACTTTTATTTTACCTTTCTTTTTTTCATTTTCAAATTGAATTGTTTTTATTTGATTTTCTTCTAATGTTATTGTTTGTACTTCATCTGATAATACATAGTTTTCTTTAGTTTCAATCTCTTGTAAAGTTAAGTTTTCAAAGTCTCTAACTGCATACTCAGAAGTTAATGCTTCTCCATTTTCATCTGTTATAATTGTCTCCAAAACATTTCCATCTTTATCTAAAACATCAAATTTAACACCAGCTAACTTAATTTCATTATTATCTTTATCAACTTTGATTATTCTTACTTGTCCTTTTTTCAATTCATTCTCAATATATTTTTCTGTCGTTTCTTTCCACTCTATTTCTACAGGTGTTTCTTCTGCTAAATTATACCATTTATTAGTTGTTCTTTCTATTACTTTATATGTTCCAACTCTTAAGTCCTTTATTTCTATTTCTCCATCAACATTGGTTGTATATGTTCCAATAATCTTTCCAAATTCATTTGAATATAAATCAAATACTACATTTCCAAGATTGATTCTATTGTTATCTTTATCAACTTTGTATATCTTTAAATTTCCTTTTTTCTTTTCGTTTTCAAAGATAATAGTTTTTATTTGGTCTTGCTCTAAAGTTACTTTTTCTACTTTATCAGATAATATATATGTTTGTTGTGTCTCTTTTTCTCTGACTCTGTATTCCTCATCTATTGGTAATCTTTTAGTTGTAGCTTCTCCATTTTTGTCTGTTGTTATTTCTTGTACTACATTGTCTTTAGAATCTAACACCTCAAAAACTACTCCTTCAAGTTTAATTTCTTTTTTGTCTTGATCTACTTTTACTACTTTAATTTGCCCTTTCTTCTTTTCGTTTTCAAAGACAAGTGTTTTTATTTGATCTTGTTCCAATTTTACTTTTTCAACTTTATCAGACAAAACATATTCCTTCTTTGTGATTGTTTCTTTAACTCTGTATTCCTCATCTATTGGTAATTCTTTTGTTACTGCTTCACCATTTTTGTCTGTTACTAATTTGTCAACAACATTATCTTTGGAATCTAAAACTTCAAATGTTATTCCTTCAAGTTTTACTTCGTGATTATCCTTATCTACTTTTACTACTTTTATTTTTCCTTTTTTCTTGTAATTAGGAATATTAACTATAGTTGTTTTTCCAAACTCAACATTTACATCAAATATTGTTTCGTTTATCACATAATCCTTGTTTGTACTAATCTCTTTTAATTTATATTTTCCTGGGAATAATCCTGTAAAAGTAGCTTTTCCGTTTATATCTGTTGTTGCTTTTCCAACTGATTTTCCATCTAATGTGGTTAATTCAAATATAACTCCTTCAACAGGTTTTGATGTATCACCATCAACTTTATTTATTGAGATTTCCCCATTATTTGCTATTGCTTTTAATGTTGTACTAGCTGTTACATCTCCGTATGGATCAGTACATATTGCATAATCTTGCCAACCACTCGGACCATCTCCATAAAAAATTGGATATGTTTTACATTTTGATTGTATAAATATCTCTCCGTTAATTTCTCCAGTTATTTTATCTTTTGGAATCATTATTTTAAATTGTTCTCCACTTGAGAAAACAGTTTTTGCATTTCCATTTATGTCTGTTGAATAACTGCCTTCTGGGAAATTATATACAGATGTAATAATAAAATTACTCATATCAACTTTAGATGTAACATTATAAGTTTGTGAAAAATAATTTGAATTACTATCTTGTTTAAAATCTCCTACTTTGTTTATACTTACAATGTCATTTACTGCTGGAGTTTCTGTACCATTATATCCCTTATTAACTAAGTTATATACTGCATCTACTACTTTTTGACCTCTTCTTTGTATATCTGTTAATTTTAGTCCTGCTACTGGAGCTTGTCCTGCTCTAAAATGAACCTTTACTTGGTCTAATGGTCTATTTAATTGAATACATTGAATAGCCAATTTTGTTGCTAAATATGCATCATCATTTGTTTCAACTCCCAATCCACTATCACTTACATATGGATATCCAAATCTAATTACTCTCCATATTCTTGCATCTGATAACATTTGAGTTAAATTAACTGAATATCCTGCTGAATTTCCTGTAACCCATTCAATTCCCGGTGTATTTGGGGTAATGCAATATGCAATTCTATTTGTATCAGTTTCATCTTTATATGTAACAATATTTGATGAAACATAAGTCCAATTTGAACCATTGTAATATTGAACTATATAATCACTAAGTGCTCCTCTCTCTAAATTTTTACTCTGCCCAATACTTGCAGCTGCTACTGTAAATATGTTAGCAAATACTTGAAATAACATTAAAAATAATAGTATTATACTAACTCTTTTTATATTTTTTCTTTTTATCATGTTTTACATCCTCCTAAAAAGCACATTATGTGCCTAGTAAATTATAAAACATAACATTGTGTATACATATATTGTCCATTTAAATAATAATCTCTAGCATATACTTTCACAATGCCTGCCTTATTTAATCCAGCAGACAAATTAAATTCTGAATATGTAAAACCTGTTGTATAATCGACTATACTTGCATCTTCGACTACTGTTATTTCTCTTGTTGAATTTTTTTCCAAATAGTTTTTCATTTTATTAATGTACTCACCATTTCTCACAAATTTTTTCTCATCTTGTTTTGGAGTTTCTACAGTATTATTATTTGCATTATTATTGTTATTTTGGTTAGTATTGGTATTTACATTATTATTTGTTGAACTATTGTTGTTATTATTTGCAGGTTGATTTTGATTAGTTGTAGTATTAGTTGTTGTTTTATTCTCCGTACTTGTTACATTATTTGAAGTTTCTTCTTTTTTTGCATTATCATTTGTGTTTTGAGATTGTGTTGACTGTGTTTGTTTATTTTCAGTGTTCACATTCTTTTTTTCTTCTGTTTTATTTTCTTTTTCAACGGTTGGTTGTTGAGTAGTTTGTGTCTTAGTTAAATTTTCTTCTATATTATTTTCTTTTGTTTCTTCTATTTTTTCCTCTTCTGTATTTTCTACTTGTTCATCTTTAGTATCTTCTTCTATTTCATTTTCATCTTCTGTGTTTTCAACATCTTGCAAATCTTCTAAATTTTCTTCTTTATTATCTTGCTCTACAACTTTTTTATCAACATCACTACTAGCAAGTCTTGTATCAGCTTTTCCTTTATTCCATACAAATATTAATACTATTGCTAAAATTATTATTGCTATTATACTAATCACTATAAATATAACTTTATTTTTCATATAATAATCAACTCCTTTTTGATTATTATACCGTACAAATTGATGAAAGTCCACCTATTCAGGTTTAATTTATCTGCTATTTTACACTATGTATTAATTAAATACATTCTTCTTCTGTTTCTTCTATTTTTTCTTCTTTTGTTTTCTTATTACTTTTTTCTTTTGTGTCTACATTTTTAGTTTTTTTTTGTTCTTCTTTAGAATCTTCTTTTTCTTTTAATTTCTCATAATATACATCCATAACTACATTATTTATTTGTTCTCTTATCTCTCTTGTAGTTGGATAACATGCATCTTTGTATTTTCTTTCTCCTGTTTCTTTATCTGTATATACTTTTTGTGGTAATTGCACATACAAATTGTTATCTTTGCTCTTTTTTACTGTAACACCTTCAATGTTAAAAACATCATCAATACAAATTGTTGCAATAGCTTTTGTGAAATTATTTTCATCATTTGTTAGTCCAATACTTTTAACTGCAAAATTCATAAAAGATAGTCCTCCTTTCTCTAAATTGTATTTATATAAAATTAGTTATCTAATTTTTATATACTTAATTATTTTGTGTTCCTATAACACATAATCTTTTATTTCCAATATTCTCAACACATGTAAGCAATGTTATTTTATTGTCTTCTGTTGGCTCAATTACTGAAAAATCGGTTTCATCTATTACTTTTATTTCATTTACTACATATTCTTTTGTTTCATATTTGGTTATATATGTGATAATATCTCCCTGCTCTAGATTTTTTAAGTTTCCAAAATATGCTCCTTTTCCACCTCTGTTATGAGAACATAAACAAATATTTCCATCTAAATAACTACTTTCTTTAAAATGTCCTACATAACTATTAATTGTTACAAGATCTGTCCCATCTGCTATTGGGGCTTTTTCTAATCCTATTTTTTTAATTGTAATATAACCTATAATATTTTTGTCTGTTTCACTTATAGCTGGTATTTCTGATTCTTCTTGTGTTTGTTTAATTTGTTCTTCATCAACTATATATTCATTTAAAGTACCATTTGATATACTATTTTGTTTTTTTACTATAAATGAAATTAATAATCCATTTACTATCATTATAATTAGTAAAATTGATATAAATATAGATTTTCTCATATTTAAACCTCCTAATATGCAATGAAAAAAAGCGATAAGAGAGGGGGAAATCTCTTTCGCTTTTTCATTGTTTATATTTTTACATTTTCAATTTTAACACCCTTGAAAATGATAGTCAATGACCAGTTTCTGACACCTTTTTGACTTAACTACTTACATATTTATATTGTCTATTTAACTTTAGTATTTTTTGCTTGTTTTTTTTCTTTGCCCTTCTTATATACATACCATAATATACATACTATACCAGCACCAGAAATAATAATAGGTACTATTACATTTGTTTTAGTATCTTCTGTATTTTCCTCTACTTCCTTATTAATGTCCTCTTTGACTTTTTCTTCAAATAAAACTTTATAATTATATAAAGTGTCTTTTAGTTCTATTTGACCTTTATATACAGCTGTTACTTTATATGTATCTGGATTTTTAATGTTTTTAACTGTCTGATAGATTTTTTCTCCTTTATATGTTTTAGGAATCTCTTGTCCATCAATATTTTTTATTTCATCTGGCATCCAATTTACATTTATTAAGTAATATGTTTTATTATCAATAACAATTTCTTTTTCAATATTAATAAGGTCATTATCTGTATAATTGTTAAATGTTAATACCTTTTCATCAATTGTCTCATAATACCCATTATTTATATTCTCTACTTTATAATCAGTTAGTTTCAATGTTCCTTTATATTTTTCATCTTCAAAGTCTCTTGTTTCTCCAAATTGATTTCTAATATATTGTTCATTTGAATTGTCTAGTATTTTTGTTTCTGTGATTTCTTTATCAATATAATTTTGCTTTGAAATTTGCTTATCTATACTTTTTATTTTTAATGTATCTGTTTCACTTTTGTAAATCTTCTCTAAAAAATTGCTTTCCTCACTTTGAGATATTACATATTCTATTTTACTGTTTCCAACATTTGCATAACTTTTACTTACAATTCCATTTGATACAGTTAATATTACTGCTGGAATTATAATCATATTAACTAACACTCTACCTAACATCATTAATATTCCTCCTTATCTTCTTCCTCTGATTCGTTATACTCTAGTTCTTCGTCCATTCTAACAACTATAAATTTCATAATATTGTCATCTATTCTATATTGTCTTTCTAATTCAGCTATATCTTCTGGCTTTGAATAAAATTTTAAGACTGCATAATAGCCAGTATCATGTTTTTTAATTTCATAGGCTAATTTTCTTTCTCCTAATTCTTCCACTTCTGGCTCTTTTCCTGAAAATCCTTGCATCATATCTTTGTATTTTAATATTGTTTCCTTTATTTCATTTTCCTTTAATTTAGGATCTATAATAACTACACTTTCATATTTTTTCATAATTTTCTCCTTTTCTTTATTAAAATTCTTCTTCGTCTTCTTCATCTTCGATTGTTTGTTCTTCTAGTTTTTCTTCGACTTTTAAACTCTTTAGAGCTTCCGAATTAATATTTAAAACATTTCTTGAATAACTCAAACATTTAAGTTCTGTTCCAAGAGTTTTGCAATATTGTATTGGTAATCCTTCAATAACTTTATTAGTATATCTATCTGCTATAAATATTTTTCCATTATTTTGAATATCTAAAATGTTATATAATTGAGATTCTGCTTTAATTTTAGTTCCATTATGTAATTCAAAAGTTACTGTCTTTTTATCTTCTAAAAACTGATTGATTTTTGCAATTTCATTATAAAGTGGTGGTGTTAAACCTTTGGTATATTGCTCATAAGCAAGTATTAGCTTTAATTCCTTATCACTATAAACTTTTCTTAAAATTTCCTCATCAGGAATACTAAATTCTTTCTTCTCTATGTTGTATTCAAATGAAACACTACCATGTCTATCTGTATACAACCCTATTATTCCATTATCAAGTTGTTTTACGTCAATATGATATCTATTTACTACCTCTAAGTCATTTCTAATATTCTTTCCGAATTTTCGAGCTTCACTTAAAAGTTCAAACGATTGGCTAGTATAATTAGAATATTCTCTTACAGAAAATTCGGTTATATAATCAATATCGTTAATATTATTTGCAATATATTTTTGTAGTTCTCTATCAACAATATTTCTTATTTTTTCCCTTATAACTTCTGTAATATTGATTATTTCCCAGCCTTTTTCTTGTGCTTTTTTAAACACTTCACTTTTATATTCTTTTGTAAATTCATAAGTATCTAAACCATATAGCTTGTCTGGCTCTGTTTTTAAAATCATTAGTTTAGGTCTTATTTCAGCTTCGTATGAATTTATACTGACATAATCATCACAAATAAAAATCACTTTTCCATAATCCAGTTTTATTTTAAACTCATCTAACATTTTCTTTCTCCTTTCTTTTTATTTCAAGCATAATAAAAAAGCCAGTTCAAAACTGACTTTTTCATTATTTAATTTTTTTATTCTTGTTCTTCTTCATCTTCCTCTTCATCTTGAATTTCATCTTTTTCAACTAACAAGCCTAATCTTTGATACATTTTTAAGAAATCCATTGTTAGTTTTTCATTATCGATTAATTCATCTTTTTGATCTTTAATTACATATTCAAATTGCTCTAAACCTTTATATTCTACTGCTACTCTTATCATATTTTTAACATCTTCAGATAATTCGTTCCAGTAGTTGTTACATATATAGCAGATATCATATAAATCTCTTATTTTATCTCTTCCTGAATATGCACTTGCTTTCATTAAACATATTTGATTTATGTTATATACTCTTATTCCATTTATTTTAGTTATCTCATTTTCATCAATATGACTTCTTCTGTATGATACCTCAACTTTTAAAGATTTTCCAAACCCATCATAATTTATTAAATATCTTTTGGTTGTATCAGTATCTTTTGGAACTCTATATGTATAATGTTTTGTATTACAAAAATCTTCAACTATTTTTTCTATTTTTCTTTTTGATGTTGCATCTAAATCTATATCTTCTGAAAATCTATCTAGGTTATAACACATTAATAATGATGTTCCACCCTTTAGTATAAAATCCTCTGTTTTGCTGTTTAAATATGTTAAAAATTCTGTAATAACCTCAAAGTGTCTATCTCTCCAATCATTATACTCTCTCATAAATCAAAGCTCCCTTCTTGTAGTTCACCCATTTTTTTAAATATTCTTTTGTCATAAATCTATCTATTTTATCCCAGTGTGGTAGGTCTTTCATCATAATAACTTTATCAAATATTTCTTTATCATATTTTGAATTACATATAAAATCTTTATTCATACCTTGAGCGACAGTAAAATTTCCCATATATAACAAATCTAATAATGCTCTAATATGATTTGCGACATTATATTTAGTTCTTTTATGTTTTGGAATTTCTTTATTTTTTTCAATTCCGTAATCTTTCCAAATAGATTCATCTGATTCTAGAATATTTGGTTTCTTCCATTGAAGAGCGCTACAATGCCAATCTCCTGTTGTTTCTAATTTACAAGGAAGATTCAAAGCATGTATTAATGTAACATACTTCATTTTACTTAATCACCCACTTTCTTTTATATTCTATACATTAATATTATAACACAAACATCTATTTTTATCAAATTCCAAGACTGATTTTTACTTTTTCTATAAAATCCAGTCGTAGTGCTTCATTTAGCATTATTGTTGTGCCAATTGTAACCAAAATACTAACAATTATCCAAAACGAAAATGTTAATATTTTCTTAAGAATAATTACTAATAACTTTATTATACTCTTTTTTTCTAAATTTTGTGTATTATTTTCTAAATTTTTATTTTGTTTTTTCTCCATTGCAATATCATACAGTGATTTATTTTTTCTTTTCATGTTTCAATTTTCTCCACAATCCAAATTTATTTTTCTTTTCAACTATCTCATTTTCTAGTAAATATGGTTTTAATACTTTTGCAAAAAAATCTCTGTTTTTTATTTGAAGAAATGGATTAAATACTAATTCAGAATATACACATCTATTACTCCAATAGTCTCCCAAACTTTTTCTAAATCCTTCTTTTTCTTCATTACTTACAAAATTAAATAGTAAATATGTAGTAGGATCTTCTCCTATTACTTGAAAAGCATCTATTAAACTTGGAATTTCCCATATTTTATTTCCAGCAACTAATATTTTTAAATCTCGTGTCATAAATGAATTCTTTTCTTCTTCAGACATCTCTGTTAAAGCTCCATAATCATAAATATAAAAATTATAATCACAAGCAAGTATATCTGACATTGTTTTAGGTTTTAAAAACATTTCTATTCCTTGATATGTAATTTTTCTTATATCCTTTGAATATACTGATTCTTCATCTTCTATAATACTCATTAATGAATCATTATTATTATTTTCTATATAACAAGCTCTAATATTCGGTAATTCACTTAAATACTTTGCTAAATTGATTGCAACTGTTGTAGCTCCAATATGCTTTTCTACACCAGCTATCCCAATGTTTACACTTTGTTTTACTCTAATATAGTTTTCTTTTACTAATTTTGTTGTTTGGTTTACTGCTAATAGTTGTGTATCAATCTTATATTTTATTGAATTACCAAATGTCATTCCATCTTCAGTTAATGTTTTTTCAAATTCTTCTTTAAATTTTACGTCATCTGTTGCTGTTATAATATTGTATATTCCTAAGTTAAATATTTTCCCAAGTAGTATATTTCCTTGTTTATATCCTTCTGCAATTATAATTACTCTTGAATTATACATTTTTCGTATTAATGTTAATTTTCTTATTATTTCATCTTCTTTTGTCATTTTAATAAATGATTTTAAATCTAGCATTAGATAATCAACAAAGTTTAAATTTCTTAATTCTGTTTGCATAAACTTTGACAAATCATATTCATTTAGAAATCTTGTTGTTAATATTATTCCTTTTTCTTTACAAACATCTTCAATTATTGGTCTATTTTCAGTTGATACATAAATATATCTTTTAAAATTACTCTCTACCATATTATCAATCCTCCACTGTTGTTGGAATTCCATTATTACTTGTTGCATCAATCATTTCTTTTATTTCTTTTTCCTGTTGTTCATTTATTTCATCTTCTGGCTCTGCTAATAACCCTTTTAAATTGTCTGTAATGTTTTCTTTTTGTTCTTCATTATTTATTGTAGTTGTTTGTTTATTAATTAGGTTTGTATTTATCCTATTAGTATTATTTTTGGAATTAATCAATATAGCACCAATTATTACTAATACTAAAATACAACTACATATTATTAATTGTTTTTTTAATTCTTGTTTATTTTCCATTTTTATTCCTCTTTCTTTCCAAATAAAAAACTGTATGGATCTATATGATGACCATATCCACTTGCTGTTCTTACTTCAAAGTGTAAATGTTCTCCAGTAGCTGCTCCAGTTTTTCCCATCTCTCCTATTACTTGTCCAGCCTGAACTGTATCTCCTACACTTACTGTAATTGAATTATCTTTCATGTGTGCATAAAATGTAAATATCACAGTACCATCTTCTAATGTATGCATTATTTCAATACCATTTCCATAGCTTGTTTTTCCATTAAATGTTCTCATAGTAACTAAACCATTTGCTACTGCACATATTTTTGGATTTGCTTTACTTCTAACTACTAAATCTATTCCACTATGAAAAGATAATTTTCCGACTAAATGGGTCTGACCTATAACCAAATGGAGAGGTTATAACATCTACCTTACTATCCCAACACTCAAATGGCATTATAAAACTAGCATTTTCATATTTTTTTGTATCTGTGCTTACAACTGTTTCACTTGTACTTGTACTCGTTCCTCCTGAACTTGAAGATGATCCTCCACCTTTTTTCTGTATATTATCGAATCCAGTAACAGAACTTAAAGCTATTACTGGAATCAATATTACCAAGAATATAACAATAATAACTCCAAGCACTATCATTTTTGCTTTAAATGATAATAGTGAAAATCCTGTTGTTGCTACATTTTTCAATACATTGTTATTGTTATTATCCATAGTTTATTTTCCTCCACCAATTAAATATGGTTTTTCGTACATTTGTGATTTAACATTTATTAAACTATGCCCTGGACCAACTACCATAATGCCTCTGCCTCTATCTTTCTGTGATAATATAGTCTTTTCTTCTTTATTAAAATTATATATTCTTACTATTTCTTCTAGATCTTGTCCATCTGTTCCAAAGAAAAATTTATATGTTGCATTATCTAATATCGCTTGTCCATATTCTTTTATTCCTTCTCCTATGAAATCTAATATATTTTGTGATATCGTTATTAAACCACATTCGTACTTTCTACATCTTTTACTAAATTCTTTCATAAAATCCGCAGCCTCTGGCACCTTTTTATTAAGCAATAGGTATGCTTCATCACATACTACATAACATTTTTCTTCTCTATTTCTAAAAGCCATATCTTCACAATACCTTAACATATTTAGATATTGGCAACTCTTGATATTTGCAGACGCACCTTGTAATGAATAAATATCTAAGCATATAAAATCATTATCATCTTTTATTGTGGTATAACCATTAAAGATTTCAGCATTGTGTCCTATCGCTAAACTTCTTAATATCGATTTTATAATTTGCAATTCATCAACATGTTTAGTATTCTTGTCTTGTACTTTTTCCTCTAATAAATTATATAAATCTTCCATTATAGGAAATTGCTCTGGTGTAAAGTTTTCTATATCAGTGTCATAGTCTATTCCTAAATTTTTATATAATTCCTCTAAAACTTCCATAAGCAAACTGTTTTGAAAACTTGTCATTTCTGGAAAATATAGTTTAAAAAATGTTGCTAAAAAATCCATGTGTATTGCTAATGCAGATTTTGTATTTGAATATTCTTCATCTTCATCATCTAGATTATTAGGTAATCTATTTATTTGTAGTGGATTAATTCTTCCTGCTTGTTCTCCTCTACCACCACTACAATCTATCCACTTTCCACCTAATAATTTACAAATACCTTTATTCTCTGACTCTGGATCTAATATGTATATTTTAGTTCCATTTAACCATTCATTTAATACTATTTTTTTTGCTAAATAAGACTTTCCACTTCCGACTAGCCCCACTTATTGTTATATTTGAATTTGGTCTATCTGTAGTTTTTATAAAGGGATCTAGTATAATGGCTCTGCCTTCTTCATCTGTTCCCAAATAATAACCTTTCTCATCTATCAAACCACTTCCGACTAAACGGTAAGCCTTTAAATAATGCTGATAAAGACATATTTCTATTTGATATTTCTGTTATACTTTCATAACAAGTATCAAAAGGACTTGATTGCCTTAATGCGACTTCTTGTAAAAATGATGGTATTCTTAGTTTTAACCCCATTCCAGCAATTTTATTTTTTACCATCCTTATATTTTCATTAAAACTTTCATCACTATCACCACTTGTGGAAGTTAAAAATCCCAAATTTATATATGGTATATTATCTATTGTAATATCTCTAATTATTTCTTCAGCACTTATTATTTTATGCTCAGCTTGTGTTCTTAAAAATTCATTTTGAGTTGTATTATAAGTGTTTTTATCTGTTGTTAATCCTTTGGAAATGCCGTTCTACAAATCCCTGTAAATCTTCAATTGGAGTTATTAAAAGACATACTGTTGTGCTTGGTATGTCTTTTACATTCAGTAACCATCCTTGATTTAATTTTGATGGGTACATTGATATATATTGTATTTTTGAGATTATATCTCCCATTTGAATTCTATTAGATTTTAATTCAATTCCTTGTGGACTTATAAGATTTAGTAATTCTTGATTTATTTTCATTTTTTCAATTTCTTTAGTTTTCATATTTCTTTTGTTTCTCCATTCTACATCCTTCTATTCTACTTTTGGTGGAATTTGCAAATATTCTTGATCTTCAATATATGCTACATTGGGATTAGTATAACTATTTACTAATTGTATTATCATTTTTTCATCTAATATCTCACTTCTATACCCACAATTAGTTAATTTAAGTTTTAAATCATTTAGTCTTTTCATTAAATCTTGTTCAACATACTCTCCATCTTTATCCCAAATTATTAAATAAATTTCTGATTCTAAAGCCTTACCTGTAACTGATAAATTACCAAAACTTCTACTTCTTTTTTCTTGCAAATTAAATTTCAAACTATTCTTTTCTCTTTCCATCAAGTATGCTTGATAATCTTGATTTTTCTGCAAATTTATTGGTCTATTTGTATAATATAGCTTAAAAGGTTTTAATTCACTTGCGAAATTTCTTGTAAGCATTTTAGCATGTGCTTCTTGTTCATCTTTACTCATTAATTTGCAATTTTTAGGATATACTTTCAAATATGCTAAAACTTTTCCATCAATCGTATATAGAAAATTGTTTTCTATATCTCTAATATTTAAGAATCTATTTGCCGTTTTTTTATTATTTTTAGCAAATGAACTTATTAGTTTTTCTTTAAAATTCATCATTTGTATTATTCTCCTTAACTATTATTCTTTTGTACTATATTTAAAAAACTTTTGTCCTTTCATAAATTTATAAATATGCTTAATTAAATCTGCAATAGATGTATTATTTTTATCTTTCATAACAACTACAAAAGTTCCTCCAGTTATTAATCCGAATATAATAATTGAAATAAGATAATTTGGTATAATTGAATATTGAAAAATTGCAATTAATATACTTATTCCACCTGCCATTGCAGTATTTATTAATTCTTTGATTCCAACACCATTTATTAATTCTGTTCTTGTTTTTACCTGTGCTGGAATATTAACTTGATATCTTTCCTCATTCATATTTTCTTATTCTCCTAATTTACCCATTCATATTGTGAATATTTTTTCTCTAACCAGTCCCCCATCAGCTCTCTAAAATCATCATCATCCTTTACTGTTCCCTTTACATCTGCTGACATTAAAAAACCTTGTGATTCTCCATTTACCTTCTTAGTTTCCCAAGACATATAATACACATCATCTGCCATTGCTCCTTTAGTTAGTCCGTTGACAATCATCATAAGACTTATATACAGAACACCATATTTTGTATGTGTCCCAGAATCCACCAATATTAATTAATTTTCCTCCAGTATTAACATAATAAAATCCATCAACTCTAATAACATCTCTGCCTTGAACATCTTTATGTTCTTCACTTAGTGCTCCATCTGTTAAAGATACTGTAACATTTGAAAAATCTCCTATTGCCTCTATACTTTCTTGATAAGGAAAATATTTTAAAACAATATTTTTTATTACAGATATACTAATTATTAAAATTAATGCTATAATTCCGTTCCTTATTCTATTAATGTACTGATGATGTGCTTGTTCATCTCCTGTCATAATTTTGTAAACAGATATTGATATCATTGCTACACATAGGAAACCTGCTAGAATTCCTAAAAAGTTTATTACATAATAAATTGTATTCATACTCTTATTTTCCTTTACTTATTCCTGATTTAACCATTGTTACTATTCTTGTTACAGTATTAATCTTGCTTTGTGTTCCACCGTTTGAACCTGCAGTAACCATAAATTCTTGTAACATCTGTGGTGTTTTTAAAGCTATACTTGATACTGTAAAAGCCAAAACAAAATGCCCTCCATTTAATAGTAAAATTGCAAATTGCATTAATAACAACTGTACTATTATTGTGAAAGCATTATTTATAAATTTTTGTATATATCCTTTAAAGGCTCCTTGATTTGCATTTAAAAGTCCAATACAAGCAAAAGGAATTCCTAACCTCAAAATTAACATTTCAAATCCTCTCGTTAAGAATTGAAAATATAATAAAACTAATTGAACTGCTATTACCAAATATAAAAAAGCTCCAAATACATTAAGTCCTAAATTTTTATATTCAGGAACTACTGGTTCTAAACTTCCAGTCATTCCTGATAATAAATTATTATATACTCCAAAAAATATATTAACAAATTGTGTATATATAAATCCAAATGAAATCATTATTATCATCGCTTTTACAAAACCTAATAAAACATTTAATGGATTTTCATCTGGATCACCGATTACTCCATGTCATATATGTTTCAATCATTTTCTTTACAAAAAACATAATTAATACTGCGATTGCTACTGTGTAGATTGCATTGTATAATCCTGCTATATTAAATTTTGTTTCTATATCTCTAAATGCTATTTCAATAGCAAATGCTAAATAAAACATTGAAGTATATACACCTGCAAGCCATTTCAAAACTGCTTGTGCAATCCAACCTAATAAATATATTATTATTGTTGAAACCAGTACAGCCATATTATTCTTTCCTAATTTCCAGTTCTTCTTCTAACTCATCATCTTCAGCAATTTCTGTGGCTTGTTCTTTTTTTTCATTATTAATTTTGTTTTCAAAGTAGTATTTTAAACTTTCTTCATATTTATTTCTGTAACATTCTATTTCTTCACTTAATTTATTTATAGCATTATTATTTTTTCTTAAATTTTTTAACTCATTTGAATGTTTAATAAATTCCTCTATTTTATCAATTTTATATACCTTATTAAATCTCTTTTGTATTATTTCATATTCTTTATATAATTTTTTGTTATCTGAATTAGCTACTGCTTCAATATTTTTTTGATGTAACTCATTTATCATTTTATTTTCTTGCCATTTATCTACCAAATAGGCAATAGCAATTCCAGGTACTCCAGTAATCATTCCAATTAAAACATATCTTTTTATATAGCCTAGTATTTTCTTATTATCTAATACATTTTCCTTTAAAATATCCATAAATTCATCTTCTAATAATTGCTCTGTATCATATAAGTCTTTTCGTGTTTCTTCTTTTTTAAATCTACTATCATCATTCTCGATTGCTTTTTCTATAAGAGATTTATCTAAATTTTCTTTTGATATGTTTTCTAATTTTTCTTTTAATTGTGCAATATCTTCCATTTTTAATACCTCCTAAAAGTATCTTGAAATTAAATTAACTATTGTTACTGCAAGTAATCCTATGACAATGCACACTAGAACTTTTACTATTGATTTTTTGTATCTTTGTTGGTCTTGCTCATCTCCAGTCATTATTTTAAATACATAAAACAAAATAAAACATACTCCGTACTACGGGTAAAATCCATTGCATAGTTCCTGTTACATCTTTTACCATGTTTAGTAAACCCTGTCCTAGTTTACTACTTTGTATTTCTCCACCACCTTCAACTTCTGTAACTACATCTGCATATACTCTGTTCATATTTGCTAAAATAGAAATTATAATAGGTGTAGTAAATACTTTCTTTAGGTTAACATCTTTTACTTTTCTCATTTTTCTCCTCCATTTTTCATTATAAAAGAGGCATATATTTTATAATTTTATATGCCTCATTCTTTTTTCTATTTCTTTATCTAATTCTTCTTGTTCAATAATTTTTTTAGCCTCTTTTGTTTGGTCTGCAATATTCCATAATTTCAAAGGTTTTGTATTTCTAATAATTCTATGATTTTCTCTATACTCTCTTACTTTGGTATTCCACTCTTTATTTCCTAAGCCCAAAATCTTATTAAAATACCATTTACTTAAATCTGGAGAATATGTTATAGCTGGAGATAATCCACTACACATTACCAGTAGGAAAGGTCTTTGTATTCTTAAAATCTCATCTGTTGTAAGTAATGCTCTTTGTGATAAATTCATGGAATTTGACTTGTTTACTGCCCCACCACTACTTGAATTACTTTCACTCCAACTAGATGTTGTGTATGTACCGTATTTTTTTACTTATTTTTTCTGCAGTTACTTCATTACTTGTTTTTAAATAATTCCATACATAGCAGTTGTCCAGTATATTCTGTGCAGTATTATCTCCATATTTTTCATTTAATTGTGAAAAGGACTGAACAAATAAATTAAATCTTATTCCGCCTACCACCACCAACTGTTAGAAATCCTCCAAAATTAGGAATTGCTGTAAAGTTTCCAAATTCATCTAATATAAAATTAGTACGAATTTTTAATCTACCACCCCTTTCATCTGCAAGTTCTACCAATTTTGTATATACTTGATTTACAAATAAACTGCATAATCCATAAAATGTGGTTTTTTCATCTGGTAGAATCATATACAAAACTGATTTTTCTTCGCTAAATTTGTTTATATCTATTTCAGATTCACTTATCATTGATGCAATATAGTCATCAATAAAAATACTTAATGTTGCTAATGCTGATGTGAAAAAACTAGCTCTTGTTTTACTTGGTGCTATTCTAGCTGCTGCAAAACTTGCTACAGCTGGGTGTGAATCTGGTAATGACATTAGAAATGTATCCATTAACATTGTTTTATCTTCTTGTTCTTTACACATTTCTGCAATAAAGTTATATACATTAGGTAAATTCTGATATTCTTTTTGTTCTTTATTTTCGGTTACTACTGCCATTATTCCAGCCTTTTCAACTGACTTTTCTCCATTAATCCAAATTGCCTCTCTATTTCCTACTTCTCCGACAAGACTTTCAACTATGTCTGAGCAGTAATTTACTGCTTTAGGCATATCATTATTGTTTATTGCTTCAATAACTGGTTGTAGAAAGTTGTATTTTGAACTTTTTAAGGGTGTCTTAAAATCTAATGTATAAACCTTGTATCCTATCCTTTCTAATGTTTTAGCAGTATATTGAAAAAGCTCACCGTTTAGGATCACTTATTATCATATTTTCACCTGCTAAACCAGTATTTACAATTGATTGCAATACTAGACTTCTTGTTTTTCCTGACCTTGTTGCTCCTACAGTAAGACTATGTAAGTCATCATCTATATAATAAATATCCTCTACTTTTTTTAATTTTAGTAGAGGAATTTTTATTTTTTTTATTCTTTTAAAATTGACATCAATAATATACTTATCTCGCTTACCAACAACTAAACCACCTTTGTTAAAAATTGGTTCAATTTTCTCATTATTACTGTTTGTACAATTCTCATTAATGCATTTACTGTCTATTTCAGCCAGTTTCAACAATGTTTTTATTTGAGTTTGATTTGTATCTAGCCTATTTACTCCAAAATTTTTCTTAAAATCCTTTTTACTCAACCACCAAGCAGAGCCCTGCTGTGTTTGCTTTCCTCCAACTGGTAATGGAATTTCGATATTATTTGTAACCTTATATGTTTTGGATTTGTAATCCTTCATTCCAAATAGTTTAAATGTAGTTAGTAAAGCAAACATCATAAATGCTACTATTATTATTATAAACATTTCAAAATGTTCTTTATTGTTTACTATACTTGTTATAATCATTTGTGGATTTATATTTATAATCAGTTCTGGTTGTCTTAAGAATATTAAATGCAGTATTGTTGAAATTATTGCTGATAAAATTATTGCTATAACTAAAGCAATGAGTAATTGTATTGTTTTTTTCATTAGTGCTTTCAAAAATTATCCTCCTTTTTAATATTCTTGATCTGCAAATTCTAAATCAACTTCTTCCATAAGTTCTTCTAAAGACATATTAATTGTGCTTTTACAATAATCTTCTAATTTCTTTATTAACATTTTATTTTCTGAATCATTTGAGACATATTCATATGTAATATTCATATCATCCCATTTTTCAGCAATTATTAATTTACAGGTCTTATTTTTTGTATCATAATCTAAAAATAAATTATATTCATTTTCATTTTTCATCTCAATATCAAATTTTTTAAAGACATCTATATGATCTAAAGATACACAAGCTCTTATAAATTCATCCATAACCATAATATCATCTTCTAAATTTATTTCATTTTGTTCTATAGGACTTTCTGCATCTAAAATTCTTTCTACATCTATACCTAACTCCGTAATTTCGTTTTCTTCCAAACCAATAATGTATTTTAGAGTTTGGTAATAGTCCTTTTGGTTTTCGGTATGTTCATACACATAGTCTAATAATTCAGAAAAAATTTCTCTCATTCTGTCGTCTGACATATAATGTGGACTATTTATATCAGCAAATGATAACTTTCTATATTCTGCATTAACATTATCTAGTACATACTTTGCATCATAATATCCTTTTTCTGCCAAATATTCTGCCTCTTTTAAATTATCTGCTTCAATCTCAAATGTATCTTTTATAGTTTCCTTTACTTCAATATTAAATATCTTTTTCATTGTTTTCTCCTATTCCTCTAATTCTTCCTCAATTTCATTGTGGAATTTTTGAATTATCTCTTCTAAATCTATATTTTCATTAAAATTTAATATAAATATCTCATCAGTATTAACAGGACTAATATTATCTGGATAGATATATACTTCATCTTTAAATAGTTGTATTGCTTTTTCATTCTTGTTTTCATCAATTGGTTGAATTATTGTAACTAAAATTGATTTATAATTAAGATCAAAATAATTATATTCTGGATATATAGCATTAAAAAACTCATTGTGTCCTTTAAGAGTTTTACACAAATCCTTTAAACTTTCTTTATTATTATTAAAAGTATTAACTATATCTTGCAATTCATCAAATTCTTTTTGTGCTATCTTTACAGCTTTTATAATATCTTCGGGTTGTATTTTCAAATTATGTAAGTATTCTTTATCTTGCATTGTTTTTATAATTATACTTGTATTATCAGCAATCATAATTCTTCTTCCTCTTCATTTTCTCTATATTCATTTAATGCTAAATTCAAACCATTTCTCAGATTTTCTTTGCTTTGTATTTCTCCCATAGATAATCCAATTGCTTGTAATGTATCTGTTAAATCATAAGTATATGAATATTCGTGATTTGCTAATTCTGATTCAAACATATCTTTTATATATCCTTCACCTGTTTTATCATTTATTATGGCTTGTTTTTCTTCTTCTCTATGTCTTTTATTCAT
>CANRMR010000028.1 GCA_947631785.1 uncultured Clostridia bacterium
CAAGTCGCTATCGAGTTCGCGACAAATACGCCTCTTGGGACTTTCACCCCAGATTTATGACATGCCCGTCATACTAACAAAAAAGCAGGCATTTACCTGCTTCTTTGTTTTCTTGATTAAAACTTGATCATTCCAATAATGTATTTTACTATTCTTGATAGGTCTGATATGTTTGCATCTTTATCATAGTTTACATCTGCTGCCCTCTCTTGTATGCCTTCTAATTTTACTTCTTGTATTATTAGTCGTTTTAATCTTGATAAATCACTTATTGCACATTCTCCATCTTTGTCTATATCTCCTGTTACTATTAGCCTATATTCTTTGTCTTTTACTTTTAATATATCACCTGTTTTTATTAGCTCTTCTTCTTTTATGTCTTCTGCTTTTTCATCTTTTTCTCTTACTACTATATAGTCTAAGTTTGTAAAGATGTGCTTTTTAAACTCTGCATAGTCTGTGTGTGGTTTTATTTTTGTGATGTATAGGTTTTCTTCTTCTATATCGTATATGTCTGAGTAGAAGTAATCATCTGGTATTGACTGTACTGTTATTTTCTTTTCTACTTTTTCTGATGTGTTTCCTGCTTTGTCTATACTGTATGCTTCTATTTTGTATTCTCCGTTTTTTGTTAGTGTTAATGTTACATCTTCTTTAGTTTCTATTTCTTCCCCATTTATTGTGTATTTTGTCTTTATTGTTCCTGTTTGGCTATCTTTTCCTTCTTCTATTTTTACTTTTGTTATTCCTTCATATACATCTTTTTCTACTTCGTTTCCTTCCACTACACTTATTGTTGGTACATTTGGTGATATTTTATCTAGTATTATTATGCTTATATAGTCTCCATGGTTTGTTCCATCTGTTAGTCTTGCATGTACTATGTCTTTATGGTCTAGTCCCTCTACTATGTTTCCTTCTGTCCAGTTTCCTTCTTCTATTCCATTTATTTGATATTCTATTCTATAACTTGTTTGTGTTTCAAGTTCTAGTTTTGCTTTTCCTTCGTTCCATGTTGGTCCTTTTGCTTCTATGTTTAATCCTATTGTTTCTTCTGGTTCTAATTCTTCATTTTGTTCTGGATTATTTGGATTTACTGGTTTATCTGGATCTGTTTCTCCTCCTGGATTGTCTGGGTCTACATCTCCTCCTGGATTTTCTGGATCTACGTCTCCTCCTGGATTTATTGGTTTATCTGGATCCTCTGGATTTACTGTTTCTCCTCCTCCTGGTATTTGACCTGTTTGTATTTCTCCTTGTACTACTGCCTCTGCTTGATTTCCTGCTCTATCTATTGCTACTACTTTTACTGTATATTTTTGATTTTGCATAAGTCCTGTTATTTGATTATCTGGTGTATTTGCCTCTAATTTTAATTCATCATTTACATAGTACTTATATTTCTCTATTCCACTTTCATTATCTTTTGTTCCGCCTTTTACCATAAATCCATCTGATTTTACATTTTCTATTGTTACAGTAAAGCTTTCTGGTGTTGTTTCATCTAGTACTATTACAGCTATATAGTCTCCATGGTTTGTTCCATCTGTTAGTCTTGCATATACTATGCTTCCATGTAGTAACTCTGTTACTTTTGTTCCCTCTTTAGTAACACTGCCTTCTTCTCCTTGTGTCCATTTACCGTCTTCTGCTGAATTTATTTGATATTCTATTGCAAATTCTGTCTTTGTACTTAATGTTATACTTGCTTTTTCATTTTCCCATACTACAGGCGTTACCTCTATACTCCATCCTATTGTATATTCTGGTCTTGTTGGCTTATGTGAATCTTCTGGGTCTGGTTTATATTTATCATTTTGTCCGAATGGATTTTCTGGGCTATCTGGATCTATTGGTTTATTTGGATCATCTGGATCTATTGGTGTATCTGGATCTACAACATCTTTTCCTCCAGGTATTCCTTTTGTTGTTACTGTTTCTTCTAGTATTTCCTCTGTTTTGTTTTGTGCTCTATCTATTGCTACTACTTTTACTGTATATTCTGAATTTTGCATAAGTCCTGTTACATTATATTCTCTTTCTTCTGGCTCTATTTTCTCTTCTTCTTCATCTACATTTACTGTTGCAAATAGATTTTCATTTATGTAGTATTCGTATCTTTCGATTCCACTTTCTAAATCTTTTGTTCCACCTTTTACTATAAATCCATCTGTTCTTATATCTTCTATACTTAGTTTAAATTCTTGAGGTGCATTTTTATCCATTATTACATATGCTATGTATGGTCCATAGTTTTCTCCATCTGTTAGTCTTGCATAAATTATATCTCCATGCAATAGTCCTGTTACTTTTGTTCCTTCTTCTGTTACCTTACCTTCTTCTCCTTTTATCCATTTATCATCATCTGTTCCATTTATCTGATATTCTATGTCAAAGTCTGCTCTGTATTCTTCTACTATGCTAAGTGTTGTACTTGCTTCTTCATTTTCCCATGTTACAGGTGTTGCTTTTATGTTGTAATTTGAACCTGGTGTTCCATCTGGATTTCCATCTCCATCTATGTCTTTGTCAGGATCAACGGTATCTGGGTCTACTGGTGTAACATCTGGCTGAGCTGGTTTTGTTTGATCATCTGGGTTAGGTTGTACCTCGGTATCGTCTCCTCCACTAGGTACCATTGGTGTTGTTATTGTAAATGTTTCTTCACTTCTTGTTTCATGTCCTGCATTATCTCTTACTATTACATATATTGTATAAGTTGTGTTTTGTTTTAAGCTTGTTAATGAATATTGTGCTTGTAAGCTAGATTGTATTTTTTCTTCATTTAAATAGAAATCGTAACTTTGTATATTGCTTGGCCAGTCTGAAGCATTAACTTCTACTGTAAATCTATTTGGTTTTACTTCTATTTGTTTAAATTCTGAAATTACTGGTGGATTTGTATCAATGTTTACAGTTACTGGTGTTTCTACTACAGTTTTATTTCCTGCTATATCATATTGATATGCTCTTACTATATATTCACCTTCCCCTGCAATACTAAAGGTATTTCCACTTCTTATTCTAACTTCTTCTTTATTATCTATTCCTTTTGTTTCTATTTCATATGTTGTTTGTAATAAGCCTGATTCTAAATCTCTTCCTTCTGTAACTTTTAGTAATACCTCATCTGAAATGTACCAGTCGTTTTCTCCTTTTGTTCCCTGAATTACTTCTATAGTTGGCTCTGTTGGTGGTGTTTTATCTATATTGTCTATACTAACTACAACTTGTTTTTTGTTTCCAGCTTCACTTTCAATTATAACTTGACCTGCATAATTAGTTTTAAATATTTTAGTAAGTACCATTTTGTTTTCTGATAATTGCCATCCATCACCTTGTGGTTTTAGAGGTTTATTTGCTGTAATTGTAGCTGTTACATCTTGGTTTGTCCAATCTATTATATCATACGTAACTACTGCTTCTAATGAAGCTTTTTCAATGTTTGTTACATTAACTTCTGCCTCCACACTATTTCCTGCAAGATCTATTATTGTTACTGTTTCTTTTGTATTTTTGAAATATTCTTTACTTAAATGTTTTTTATCTTCAGATAATTCCCATTCAGGTATTTCTATTACATCTTCATCTAGTTCAATAGTTACTTTTACTGTACCATTTGTAGCTTCACTTGGTGAATATTCTATATTTTTTACTACTGGTGGTTTAGTATCGATATTACTTATGTTTATAGTAACTTCTGTAGTATTTCCTGCTAAGTCTGTTATTGTTACTGTTTCATTTTCTACATTTTCAGAATAGTCTTTAGTAAGTACAAATCCATTATCTGCAAGTTTCCATCCTTCAACATCTTTTAATGGCTCATTTGCTCTTATTTCTACTTTTACTACTCCTTTTGTTGGTTTTGTAGTACTATAAGATATTTTATATGTTGGTGCATCTTTATCTATATTTGTTATTTTAACTCTTACTGTTTTTGTATTTCCAGCTTCATCTTCTAAGTCTATACTTTCATCTACATTATTCGTGTATTTCTTTGATAATATCATTTTATTATCTTCATAAGTCCAATCGTTATGTGTATTTTTTAGTTTTTTGTTTGCCCTTATTGTTGCAGTTACACTTCCATTTGTTGGATCTTTAGTACTATAACTTACTTCTGCTGCTAATTCTTCTTTGTCTATATTTGTTACATTAACTTTTGCTTCTGTTTTATTTCCTGCAATGTCTGTTATTGTTACTGTTTCATCAATATTTAATGAATATTCTTTTGTAAGTGTTTTGTTTTCTTTATCTAATGTCCATCCTGCTACATCTTGTACATCTTCATTTACTGTTATTGTAACAACTACAGTTTTGTTTGTTAATGTATCTTTGTCTGGATTATATTCTATACTATTTACTTTTGGTGCATCTCTATCTATATTTTTAATGTCTATTTCTACTTCTTGTGTATTTCCTGCAAGGTCTGTTATTGTTACTTTTTCTGTTTTATTTTCTGAATATGTTCTTTCAAGTGTAACTCCATCTTCTAGTAATACCCAATCAGCCATTTCTTTTACTTTTTCGCTTGCATGTATTTGTACAGTAATTGCTTTATTTGTTGGGGCTTTTGTACTGTATGTTACTGTGGCTGTTGGATTTTTTGTATCTATATTACTAATATCAATTTGTGCTATTGCTTCATTTCCAACAACGTCTTTTACTGTTACTTTTTGTGATGTATTAAAATCAAAACCTTTTGTTAATGTTCTATTATCGCTAGATTTTTCCCATCCATCTAAATTACTTATATCTCCAATATCTTCATTTGCAGTAATTGTTACTGTTACTTCCTCATTTGTTAATTTTTTTGTACTATAGCTTACTGTTAACTCTGGTGCAATTTTATCAATTTTATCTACATTAACAGTAACTTCTGCTTTATTTCCAGCTAAATCTTCTACTACAACTTTCTCATTTTTGTTTTCTGAATATGTTTTTGTTAAAGTATATTTATTATCTTCTTTAGGTTGCAAGTTCCATTCATTTATACCTAATACTTGTTCATTTACTTCAATTATTGCTTTAACTGAGTCTTTAGTTGCAGTATTTGGCTGATATGTAACTGTTGCTTCTGGCTTATCTTTATCAATATTGCTAACTTTAATGTCTACATTATGTGTATTACCTGCTAAGTCTGTTATTGTTACAGTTTCTGTTTTGTTATCTGAATATGTCCTTTTTAATGTAGTTCCATTATCAGATAGCTTCCAATTTGTTACAGCTTCTATCTCTTCACTTGCTTTAATTGTTACATCTACTGAACCATTTGTAGGTGTTGTTATGCTATACATTACATTTGCTGTAGGTGCAGCTTTATCAATGTTTTCTACTTTAATTCTTTGAACAGTTTTATTTCCTACTTTGTCTGTAATTTCTACATCTTCAATTTGATTTGATAAGTATGTTTTAGTTATGCTTCTATTACTATCCGTTAATTCCCATCCATTTGGTGCATTTACTTCTTCATCTAACTTAATAGTTACATTTACACTTTCTTTTGTTGGATCTTTTGTACTGTATATTACATCTACTACCTTTGGTGCTTTATTATCAATTTGAGTAACAGATATTACCTGTGGTATAGAATTTCCTACTAAATCGTATAAAATTACTCTTTCTACTTCGTTATTATAGAAGTCCTTTGTAAGTGTTGTACCTCCATCAGACATACTCCATCCGTCTACTGCAAGTACTTGTTTATTTACCTGAATTGTAACTCTTACTCTATCACTTGTCATTTTATCTTTTTGTGGATCGTATGTTACACTTGTAACACTTAATTTTACATCATCTATTTGATCTACATTTATTTCTTGCCCTTTAGCATTTCCTACTAAATCTTTTACAGTTATATTGTCTTTTTTATTTTGTGAGTATGTTTTAGTTAAAATCATTTTATCACTTGAAAGTTTCCATCCACTTACTGCTTGTATTGGCTCGTCTGCAAGTACTGTTACAGTTACAGTATTAAATTCATAATTTGGTCTATATCTAACTGATAATTCAGGTGCAATATCATCTATATTGTCCACTATTTCTGTATATGTTGCAACATTTCCCGCATTATCTGTAACTTTAATTATATAACTGTCATTATTTGTTGCAGTATATTCAAATATACCATTTTGGTTAGTTGTATCTTGGTCATTTACTTTTACAGTTTTTACACCACTTTGGTTATCTGTTGCTCTAATTATTAGTTTTACGCCATCTTTAACAAACTCTTCTGTATCTTTTTCTACTTCAATTTCTGGTTTTTCAGTATCTATATATGTAACTTGTTCTGTTTTACTTGTTTTATTTTCAGCACGGTCTACTGCCGTTATTTCATATGTTCCATTTGTAGTTACAGTATATTTTGCAGTATTATTATTTATAGTTAAAATATCATCATTTACTTTAACTTCTTGTAAACCAGACTCTGTATCTTTACTTGTTATAGTTAATGTTACATAACTGTTTTGCCAACTTGTTGCATTATCCCTCACTTCTAAAGTTGGATATTTATCATCTATTATTCGTTTACTTTTAACTGGTGAATAATATACCCCATCTGATTCCCTTACATATACAGTATCACCATGTGATAAGCCAGAAATCGTTCCATTAGTTAATGTCTTATATACCCCATTTTCATCATTTATTGAATATTCTATTTTGTTTCCATTAGTATTGCCTGTAACTGTTACACTGGCAAATCCACTTGTCCAAGATGGGTCAGTAATTGTAAGTCCATTTGTAACTTCTCTTGGGTTTACTGTAACTGTGCTAGTTGATTTAATTCCACCTTCTGCAGTTACTGTAATTGTAACTGTTCCTTCAGAAAGTGCTGTAACTAATCCACTATCACTTACTGTTGCAGTTGAAGTATCACTACTTGTCCATACTACTGTTTTATTGTCCGCATTTTCTGGTTTTACAGTTGCAGTTAACTGAACTGTTGATCCTACTTTTACTTCTGCTGGATTAGGTGTTATATCTATACTAGAAACATTTACTTTTGTTGTAGCACTTGTAGTTATACTACCTACATTTTGCGCATTGTCTGTTGCTTCAACTTTTATGCTGTAATTTACACCTTCATTTAATCCTGTAAATGTATATGCAGTGTTATCTGTTGTTTGTTCTAATACATAGTTTCCATCATTTGATTTTATATAATATTTGTATGATGAACCTTTTACTAATCCACTATCATTTTCTACTGCTTTAACTTTTGCTGTTATTTCTTTTGCACCTACTATTGGTTCTTCTATATTAATTGTTGGTTCTGTATTATCAAAATAGAATGCTTTTTCACTTACTGTTGCTTTTGTTGTTTCATTATTTAAATTATCCTCAATACCTTCTTTTATCCATAGGTAATATACACCTGTTAAACCACTTCCAACATTTTCTATTTTAGCAGTATTATTAGAAATGCTTATATTATTAGTCCAATCATTTGGTTCATTTACATTGCTTTTATCAAATGCATAGCTTAAACTACTTGATTTTAATGCTACATTATCTTTAATTTCTATATCAATGTTCTTTGTTTTTGTATAAGCTGTTCCATCTAAATTTTCTTGTCCATCTGGTTTTATAATTATTTCTGGTGCTGAATTATCAAAATAAAATCTAGATGTTGATACTACACTATCTTTTGTGCTATTTCCTACTTCATCTGTTATTCCATCTTTTACCCATAAGTAATATTCTCCTGTAAGTCCTGATTCTGTTGCTGTTGCTTTATTTTCAGTTATTTCAGCTTCTTGCCATGCATTAGGTTCTTCTTTATTACTTTTACTCCATGCATATTGTAATTTGCTATTTTGTTTTATTTTTCCACAACCATCATCTGATAGTGTTATATTTACATTTGATTCTTTTTTGTAAGCTGAATCGCCTTGATTTCCAAAACTTACTTTAGGTGCTGTATAGTCTTGTTTTACCTCTACTGATTGTTTTTCTACATTTCCTGCTTCATCTTTTACATAGAAGTACCATGTAGTTATTCCTGTGGTTTGATCACTAATTGTATGTGTTTCGCTAATAGAATTATTTACCGTTACTTCTTTCCAATTTTCAGATGTAGCAGTTAAGTTAGATTCAGTACTAAATTGATAATATTTTATTTTGCTTTCTGTACTTTGTGCACTTCCTGTAAGTGTTACTGCTGTATTTGTCCAATCACTACTTTTTGCAGTTACTGTAGGAATATTTGGACCTGTTTTGTCTATTTTATCTATTTTTACTGTTTCTTCTTTTACATTTCCTAATTTATCTTTTATTTTTACTGTAACATTATTTGCTACTGAGGTATATACTTTAGAATTATTTGCTGTCCAGCTACTTCCTCCGTCAAAACTATATGGTGCACTATCTAATCCTGCTGCTCCTTGGTCTTTTGCACCTTCTATTGTTAATGTTACACTTCCATTTGTCCAACTATCTGGTGTTTTTGTAATTTTTTCAATTTCTGGTGCAGATCTATCAATTTCAATAGACTTTGAAGCTAAAATGTTTCCATTTCCTGCGTTATCTTGGACAATATTATCCTTTACACTTATTGTTTGATTTCCAGTTGTTCCACCATTTACAGTTACTGTATATTTATCTCCACTTCCTGAAAAACTTGATATATTTCCATTTGCTACAGTTATACTATTTTGTGTAAGATTAGTTTTAAGTGTTTCACTAAATTTTATTTCATATGTTATTGTGTTATCTTTTGTAGGGCTTGATTTACTTGTTGTTATTTCACATGTTGGTCTTTTTCTATCTACTTCTATCGAATTTGATGAACTTGCAGTATTTGGATTTCCTGCTACATCTGTACATGCACCATCTGCAATACTTACAACTTCAGTTGTATCTATTTCATCTGCATTATTTACAATTATAGTATATTCTTTATTATTTGTTACAGAAAAAGTTCCCTTTTCACCTGAAGTAATAATTATATCATCTGCATTAAATCCTTCTACACCTTCATCAAATGTAAATTTATATGTAGTTTGATTACTATTTGTAATGTTATTTGTTACATTTTCAGCTGTAATTGCACATGTTGGTTTTTTTCTATCTACTTCTATTGAATTAGTTGCTGATTCATTTCCATTTCCTGCTCTGTCATGACATGCATTGGCATTTATTGTTAATTTTTGTGTGTATTTACTATTATTTCCATTATTTACTATTAAAGTATATTCAGTGTTTGTTAAAGGATCTTCTAAAAATACATTTGTAAATGTGCTTCCATCTCCTCCACCTGTTATTGTAATATCACTCTCACTAAAGTCTACTACTGGTTCACTAAATTTAAATGTATAGATTGTTCTACTATCATTTGTTAAACTTGTATCAGGTGTAACTGTAATTTCGCATGTTGGTGCTGTTTTATCTATATTTACAACAAAAGGTTCTGAACTTTGGCTATAATATCCTGCATTGCTTTTTAATCGTGCAGTTATTGTAGTAATTCCTTCATCAGCTATTGTTATAGCATTTCCACTTGCACAATCTGTCCAAGTTTGACCACCATCTTTGCTATATTGATAATTTTTTATACCACTTTTAGCATATCCTTCAGATACTGTTAATGTTACACTTTCCTTTGTATAATTTCCAGATTTATAGTTTTCCCCATTTACTGTAGCTGTAATTGTAGGTGGTGTTATTCCGTCTTCTTTTTCTATATTATATACATTTATTGCATTTTCGCTTCTTTTTACATTGCCTGCTGCATCTTTTACATAGAAATAATATTGACCATTATCAGTTACTTGAATTGTTTTTGTAATAGAGTTAGTAGGTGCATTTTTTTCCTCTTGCCAGCCATCTTCATTTCCTCTTAAATCAGCATCAGTGCTAAATTGCCATGCTACAATTCCACTTTTTTGATCTTGCGCTGTTGCAGTTAATGTTACTGGTCCTTTCGTATATTCAGTAGTTTTTTCGCTTACACTATTTATTGTTGGTGCTTCATTATCAAATTTATATGGTCCAAAATGTGTTACGTTGCTTTTATTACCATGTCCATCAGTTACTTGTCCTACCCATAAATAATATTCTCCTGTCATTCCAGATGCTGTAACACTTGCGATGTTTTTTTCTTGTATTTGTGTAGTATCCCAATTGCTTGGTGCAGTATTAGAATCCGTTGTCCATTTATATTGTAAATTTGCTTCAGTAACATTTTCGCTTATAGTAAGTGTAATTGTTCCACTTTTTGCATATGTTTGAATATTTTGTGGATTTGCTGTAATTGTTGGTGCTGTTGTATCTGATGATTTAGTTTTAACAGATGTTGCATTTGATGTAGTTACATGACCTACATTATCTGTCATTCTTGTTCTTACATAATATGTAGTATCATCATTTAATCCTGTAATTGTATCAGTTTTGTTAGTTTTATCTGAACTTAGCTTCCAAGTATAATTACCATTTTCACTTGTACTATATCCATATTCTATTTTATCTATTCCACTACCTGTTTCTTCTTGTTTACTCTGTACTGTAATGCTATTTGTAGATGGTGTTAGAGTTGGTTTTGCATCAGTTGGAGCAGTTTTATCTATTTTGAAATAATATTGATCTGAACGTGAAATATTACCTGCATTATCATAACTTAATGCATCAACATGGTATACTTCTCCTTCATTCCAACTTATATTTTTATTTACCTCATTAAGATGATCTGTATCTTCAGCATCTGACGTAGAAACTGTTAAATATGTTTGTTTTACTCCACTTAAATTGTCTCCTTCTCCTTCAAATTTTATTATTACATTTTCATCATACCAAGGTTTTTCTGCTTTCGCATTATTGTCTTCAACTTTTTCTCCATTTACTAATAATGTTGGTTTGTATGGTTCTACATTGTCTATGTTAAATCTAATTTCTGAAGTATTTCCTGCTTTATCTTTTGCAACTACACGATAATATCCATCATCAGAATATGCTGTTCCTTCAACACCTTCTTGTTTATATTCCGTTCCATCTATTCTATTTTTATAATATAAATCAAAGTTATCCTTATTATCATCAGTTACATTTACTTTGACTCCCGTATTATACCATCCATTATCTGTTACTTCTTTACTGTTTTCGGTATCAGCTGTTACAGCGTTTATTACTGGTGCCCTCTTATCTATTTTTATTTTTTTAGTTGCTATTGAATATAGTCCATTATCATATCCATAAACTACAGTTTCTGTACGTGTACACACATCACCACCATGTAGGGGACCAACACCGTATACAAATCCTGGTAAATTAGTTTGATGCCAAACTAGAGATCCATTCTCTTCTATATATACTCTAAAATTAGAGTCATCTAGATCATAAATATCACCATTTACACTTATTTGTATATCAACATCTGATGTATAATAACCATTTTCACCTTCTGTACCATATATAACTGTAACAGTTGGGGGCTCTGGAGCAGGTTGCCATGATAGTACAGGGTAATCAAAACTTTTATATTTCATTTTTTCAATCATTTCCACTAATGTACTAGTTTTTTCAGGATTAGGAAATTTCCAGTGATTACTACCATTATTTAATAAATCTTTAAAATTAGATATTTGCATTGCTGCTTCACTTTTTTTAGTTGCTTTATTATCTGCTGCACTATTTGTTCCTTCTTGATAATAACAATTTTCTATTTGTACTGTTGGATATGGACAAATACCATCTATTTTTTCTCCATTTCCTCCTATTGCCTGTACTATTCCAGTATTATAACAATTCTTTATTATTCCGGAAAATTCTCCTGCTATTCCCCCCGCTTCCACATTACTTTCTACTTTTACATTAGATGTGCTATAGCAATTTTCTATTGTTCCTTCTCCACAACCAATTATTGAACCAGCAGAATAATTCTTTGCCGTTATTGTACTATCTGTAACATAGCAGTCAAAAATATCGGCATGAGCTCTATCTCCACCAACAAAAGCCCCTGCAAATGAGTTATTAGAATATATTGCACTTTTAGTTATTCCCAATTTTTTTATAACTATTAGATGATTTCCATTTGTATCTACAATTAACCCTGCACCATCTTGTTCATAAATTCTCATATTTTTTATTACATGTCCTTGCCCTTCAATAGTTAATTTATTTACTGTTGCATCTCGTAGATTTATTGGGTTCCAGTTGATATAGCTATTCAAATCTAAATCATTTTGAATATATACAGTGATATCATATGACAATTCTTCTTTATTTTTATTAAATTCATCTACAAATAGCTTAAATTCTGCTTCTGTGTTTATATATACCACTCCATCATTTATTGCTCGTTTCATAGATTCTTCTGTCATTTTTTCTTTAATACTTGATATTTTAAGTATTCCTGTATTATTATTTACTGCAAAGAACAATGCTGTTCCAAGTAAAATTAAAATGATTGCAATTATACTGCTTTTTACATAAAATTTACTTTTGTTTTTCTCTTTCATGGCTTTTCCTTCCTTAATTTAAAAATATTATTTCTTAATTATATATTAAAATATTTTTTTAAACTTGTAAATGGAAATTTTGCCCTGTTTAAGCGTGTTTTGGTAACATTGCCTTACGGATTTTTTATGTATAGAGCTTAATTTTTGCTATATTAAATTTTGATTACATTTTTTGATGTTTTTTGATGTTTTCTTAGGGAATAGCTTTTTTTATGTACTTTTTATATAAAAAAATATATAAAATTCTTCGAAGAATCGGGCGATTAAAATCGCCCCTACACAAATTAAGGTTTTTTTTATATTTATATTTGGTATATACCATAATAAAAAAGCAGGCATTTACCTGCTTTTTAAACATTAAAATAATTTTATATTTTTTACTACATAATTAAATATTAAATATACTTTTCTAAAAAATCATTTACAGACATAACATCTTCATCTTTTGGAAAATGTTTTAAATTTCCTGTTATCAATTTGGCATTACAATACTTTGCAACTTCAAAAAATTTTTTGTCATCTTCATCAATAAAATCTATATTTAATGGTGTTGGTACAACTGATTTTCCATAAAATTCGATCCAATCTAAAAGTGAATCAACATCATTTTTTGAAAAAGCAAATTTAGACCTTAAAAGAACATTTCTATATTCTGTTAAAATTCGATAATCATAACATGGCGTTAAAATACCACCTAAAACCATACTCATTACTTTCGCAGGAGAACCATCTTTAGACCAAAATGAAGATACTAAAATATTTGTATCTATTACAACGTGCATACTTATTCCCCCTTACGAACTTTTTTTATTTCTTCTTCTATTTCTTCATCACTCATATAACCTTTTTTTTCAGCTTTAGATTTCATTGAATTAAAAGCAATCATAGCCCTCGCTTGTCTAACTGCTTTTAATATTTCTTCTAAATCACCATCTGCTATATCAAAAAGTATAGCAGTAGGTTTACCATTATTTGTTATAACAACTTCGCCATCATTTGATAAATTATTCCAAAGTGCTTTTGGAGTTGTTCTTAAATCTCTAATCGTATAAAATTTCATATAAACCACCTCTTATATATATTATATATTATTTGTATCACAAATGTCAACTAATATTGATACATTTATTGTACTTATAAATATATAAAATATACTATATTTTCAAAAATATTTATTTTTTTATAGCAAAATTATAATATAAAATTCTTTGAAGAATCGGACGATTAAAATCGCCCCTACACAAATTAGGGTTAATTATTATAGTTATATTTGATATATACCATAACAAAAAAGCAGGCATTTGCCTGCTTTTTTGTTTACATATTTATACTTTTTAAGAATTGAATTCTAACATTCCTATAATATATTTTACGATTTGAGATAAATCTGTTAAGTTTGATTCTTTATCATGATTTACATCTGCTGCTTCAAGTTGTAAATTAGATAATTTGTTTTCTTCTATAATATATCTTTTGTATTTTGATAAATCGCTTATATTGCACATACCATCACAGTTTATATCTCCTACTACTATAACACTATATTCTTTTTGGTTTGCTACTACTTTATCTCCTGTTTTTACTACTTCTTGGCCCTTTTTAATATGTTCATCATCTACATCTTTAACATAGTATTCCATGTTTGTATGTACATGAGATATAAATTCTTCATATGGTGTGTTTGGCATTACTCTTGTTATATACATTCTATCTGGTTCTACCACATATCCATCTGCTTCAAAATAGTTATCTTCTGTTATTGTAATAGATAATACTGCTTCATTTGATAGGTTTTCTGCTTTATCTTTTGTTTGTGCTCTTATAATATATTCTCCATTTTCTGCTAACGTAAATTCTGTATCTTCTGTTATAACTTGCTCATTTTGTCCATTTATTGTATAAATGGTTTCTTTTGTTCCTGATTCGTTATCTTTTCCTTGTGTAATTTTTACTACTACTTCTCCTGTATAAGTGTTGGTATCGATTTTGTTTCCTGATACTACTTCTATCGTTGGAGTAACTGGTTTTTTATTATCTGTTACTGTATAAGTTGTATATTCACCTTTTTCATCTCCATTTGCAAGTCTTGCATATACAATGTCTCCTACATTTAAGTCTTCTACTTGTGTACCTGTGTGCCAGTCTCCATCTACTTTATTTACTTGGTATTCTATTGTATATTCTGATTCTGTTTCTATTTCTATACTTGCTAGTCCATTTTCCCATATTTCATCTTTAAACGTAATTTGGTTTTCACCTAATTTATCTATTCTAAAGTATACAAATCCAGATGCATTTCCTGCATTATCTACTGCTACTACACAGTAATATCCATCTTCTGCAAAAATAAGTTCATTAGTTTCTGAAGTTGAACTTTCCATATCTTCTAATGTAAGTTCTTTATCAATTTTTGATTCGCTGTAATACCATTGTATTCCAGATGAATTTAATCCACTTGGCTGATCTGCTCCCTTTACTGTAACTGGACTGTTATATATTTTATCATTTTCTACCCCTTCAATTATTGGTAATTCTGTATCTATTTTTATTTGTGTACTATATACATCTGAATAATTACCTGCTTGATCTACTGCTTTTATATATAATGTACTTTCACCTTTTTTTTCAAATGGCTGTGTTACAAATTTATTACTTGCTGAGTTCATCATTGTTTCGTAGTTTGACCCATCATAACTATATTGATAATATAATATTCCGCTTTCGGCTTCCTCTACACTTAATGTTAGACTAATTGGCTCTTTACTCCAATTTCCACTGCTTGGATTTTCTATTTTAATATTATTTGGTTTATTTTTGTCTATGTTTATATAATAACTTACACTTGTTTCATTTCCACTGTTATCTTGTGATGTTATTGTTATTGTATATGTACCTGATGTTGTAATATTTAATTTATAATTGTTTAAATTTTCTAGTTGATCATTAGTAAATTGTATTTCATTATTTAATACTTGATCCTTACTTACTTGTATTGTATTTACTACTTCATTATTTCCATTGTATGTTGATATTTGTCCGTTTTCATATGCTTTTCCTTCTATTTTAGCATATAATTTTTGAATTTTATTATTTTGTGATTCTCCGCTTGGCATGCGTGAATTTACATTAATATTAACATTTGATGTATACCACATTCCTGTTCCTCTTGTACCTGTTACTGATGCACTTAAACTTGGTTTTTGCCCTCCAACTTTAAAATAGCATTCTGCTGTTTTATTATTATTTGTTGTTACTGTTACTTTTGCAGTTGAATCTATTGGAACATAATTTATTGTTACTAGTCCATTTTGGTCAACTGATAAAACACCTTCATCACTACTTTGCCATGTTACATCTATATTATCTGTATTTGCTGGTTCTATATATCTTCTTAGTTTAATAGTATCTCCTGAATAAACAATCATTGGATCTTCAGCTGTATTTTGTACTTTTTCTTCTGTTTTAAATATTATATTTGCATTAGGATCTAATGCTCTTGCAGAAATTAACATTGCATCATTTGCTGTTAAAGCATCATTATCATCTACTTCTGCTCTTACTTTTTGTTCTTCATCTAAGTTATTATATAATACACCTTGCAATGCTAGCTGAGCATCATTTTCTGTAACTTTTCCATCATAGTCTACATCACCTTTTGTTTTGCTTTCTTTATATATATATACATTTTCGGCTAAAATTTCTGTTACAGATATTGTGCAAGATTTACTTGCTCCACCTAATGAAGCTGTAATTGTTGTTTGACCATTACCTTTTGCTGTTACTCTTCCTGTTTCGTCTACTGAAGCTACTTGCTCATTTTGGCTTGTCCATGTAACTTTTTCTAAAGTTGCTGGAACGCACATTGCTTCTAGTTTTAGTTCTTCTCTAACTTTTAATTCTTTTTGTTTTACTTCCTGTGCTGGAAACATAAAAGTAGCGTCTAAAACTTTATTACTTATATATTCTGCATCTTCATGTGTTATTATTCCATCTGCATTTACATCTGCTTTAGTAAATTTTTCTATTGTATCTATTAATTGACCATCACTAAAACTTACATAGTTACTAACTATCATGGCATCATCTGCTGTTACTTTACCATCTAAATTTACATCTCCATATAATATATCGTTTGAGTAAATTTTTATTTCTTCAATTTCTTCTACCGACATAGCTTCTTGCTGTGATATGTCAAAATTTTTGTCTACTTTGTCTACTGGAATGGTTAAGCAATATATCAGTATTGCAATTATCAAAATTGGAATAGATACCATTAATATTATTTTCCATTTTTCCACAAAAACAAATTTGTTGTTCATATTTTTTTCTTCCTTGTATAATATATTTAGGTTTTTAAAAGGTTACCCATAAACCTTTATATAACAATTATTTTTATATTTTTGGTCATACCTCCTATTGCAGCTGTAATAACAGATTCTCCTTTTGACATTGTTGTTAGTTTTCCTGTTTGGTCTATATTTACTACACTACTATTACTACTTGTCCAAACAATTGGCTGCGTTGTTTCTGGATTAGTTTTTGCATTTAATTTTATGTTTTCTCCAAAGGTTATTGTTTTTTGTGTTATGCTTTCTGCTGGAAATACTGTATTATTATCATTTATTTTTTTACTAATTAGTGCTAAATCTTCTGATGTAATTTTTCCATCTAAATCTACGTCTGCTCTTTCTTTCTTTTCTTTTGTTTCTAGATTTCCCATTATACCTTGCTCTACTTGTAACCTTATTATTGATAGATCATTTTGTGTTATTTCTCCATTTAAATCTACATCTCCATATAATATTCCATCTACATAAATTTGAATATCTTGAACTTCTTTTACATTAAATGCTTCTGTTTTTTGCATGTTATCTTTTTTGTTAATTAATTCGGTTTTATTTAGAAAAAAATATATAAGGATAATACTACAAAGTACTAATACTGATATTACTAGTACCTTTCTTTTTCCAACAAACAATGACTTCATAATAACACTCCTTTATATAATTTATGCTTAAAATACTTACAATTTCTTAATCATATATTAAGATATTTTTAATATTTTGTAAATAGCAATTTCTCTTTATACTTATATGTTTTGTTTGTAAGTAAGCTTACTTTTCTTACAAAATACTGATTATTTTTGTTTTTTTACTGAAATATTAAATTTTTATTACATTTTCGTTTCTTTTTTTACAATTATATTAAATAACTCTAAATATTAAGAACTAGAGTATTAACTCTAGTTAAGTATAAGATATATAAACCCTATTTTATAGGGGGCATTGTAGAGGGGTTTTTGTTATAAGACGAACAAAAGGAAATAAAAGGGGCTACTTTTAAATTTTTTTATCCCTCTACAAGATTAATAACAATTTTATTTTTTTGGATTTTTTATATTTTACAAGGAAACTATAAAATATTTAGATTTAAGATAATCTGAGATTTAAATAATTTTTATAACTTTTATGTATATATTACTACAAACTATGAAAAAAGTCAATTAAAAGTTTACGACAAAATCCTCCAAATAATGACAGCTACAAGCATTCCTACAAAGTCTGCAATTAGACTTGATGCAAGTATAAATCTTGTTTTTTTAATTCCTACTGCAGATGTATAAATTGCAATTGTATAAAGTGTTGTTTCTGTAGCCCCCATGATTGTAGCTGTAATTAATCCTATGTTTGTATCTACTCCGTATGTTTTCATAATATCTGTTGCTACAGCTGTTGCTGCACTTCCAGATATTGGTCTTAAAAGAGCAAGTGGCATGATTTGAGGTGGTATTTGTAGTATGTTTATTATTGGATTTATTAGTTTTAATATTAAATCTAACACACCAGAATTTCTAAGTAACCCTACTGCTAAAAATATTCCAATTAATGTTGGAATTAATTTTATAACTATTTGCATACCTTCTTTTGCACCTGTGCAAAATGTATCAAATACTTTGTTTTTTTCTATTAATCCATATGTAATTATTATTAAAATTGTAAATGGTATTGCAATAGAAGAAATATAATTTACTATTTCCATTTTTTAAATCATTCCTTTCTCGCCTTCGCTTCGCTACGTCTGCGAAAGGCACAAATCTGTATGAAAAATTTTTAATTTGATTTTGTTACCATAATTTGTTATAATATTATTAGATGTATAGATAGACTGAAGAGCACGTCGGGAGGAGTGGCGAATAATTACCACTTTTTTGTAATTATATCCCGTATTTTTATATGTGACGTGTACCTTTTAAGCACAAATGAGTGCAACATATCCTACATAT
>CANRMR010000029.1 GCA_947631785.1 uncultured Clostridia bacterium
CAAAAAATATTAGAAAATCGTATATATATGGGAGATTATGAACAATACAAAAGAGTAGGAAAAGTACAAGGAAAAGAGCCTATAATTTATATGAATGTAGTAGAGCCAATAATTAGTCGTGCTGTATGGGAAGAAGCACAAATGCAAAAAGAGAAAAATCAAAGAGCATATACAAGAGATAGAGTATATTTATTCTTTCAAAAATTAAAATGTCCAAAATGTAATAGAATAATGAAATGTAAAGGTTCTGGAGGAATAAAGAAAAAGTATATGTATTATACTTGTGAACATTGTGGAATTTATTATAGAGAAGACTTAGTAGAAGAATGTTTAGAAAGTTTTATACTAGATTTAGTAGAATATGATATGACAGTAAAAAAATATTTTTATCCAGTATTGGCTGATAAAAAAGAAACTAATACAGAAAAGTTAGATAAAGAAATAGGAGTTTTACAAAAACAAAAAGAAAGAATAAAAAAAGCCTATTTAAGTGGCATAATAGAAATGGAAGATTTCTCTGAAGATTACAAAATAATAGAAGAAAAGTTAGATATTTTAAAAAAGAAAAAGTATGAAACATTGAATTTAAATAGTATATCTTTTACTCCACAGCAACTACTTGCTGACAGAGATATTGAAAGAGAAAAATTAATAAAAGATGATAAATTAAATGAAGTAATAAAAGAAGAATGGAATAAAAAATCTAAAGAAGAAAAGCAAGAATTTATTTCAAAATTTATCGAATCTGTTGTACTAATAAAAAACAAAAATGGCGAATTAAAAATTGAAAATATAAATTTTAGAAGAAGTTATATTGAACAACTAACTAAATTTTTTGATAGTGAAATTTTTGATATTTATGCACCAATAAAAGTAGATGAAGAAGAAAAATATATAAGGACAAGTGTTAATATAAATGATAAACAATTAAATGATTATATGCAAAGATTAAATAAAGAATTTGAAGTAGAATATTATGAATTGTTTTCAAAAAATGCAAACAAAAATAAAACAGAAATTGAATTAAAACTAAACAAAGAAAAACAAAAATTAATTAGATTAGTTGCAGTAAAAAGTGATAAGAATTTTTCAAAAAACAAGAAAGAAAATTATAAAATTGGTGCAATAATAAGTAAAGAAAAATGCAAAAAATAATAGAAAAAATTTTGCTTAAAATAATTTTTGTACTCCCACTGGGACTCTATCAAGCATTGAATTTTTCCTCCCTAGCCAGAAAAATTCGATTTATGGGATTAAATCCCAATCCCTTTTTTGTGAAATATAAAATACAAATTATAAAGAAATTAAATATGAAATAATCCAAAAAAAAATATAGTAGAATTAAAAATTAAATACTACTATATTTTATATTTTTACTCAGATATAATAAAAAAATTATTTAAATAGTAATGCTTTCTTTAGAAACATTTTTATTAGTTTTTGGATAAGGTAAAGTTTCATCAGTTCTAAATAATAAATAGTCAATACTGGTATTATAAAAATCAGCTAATTTGCACAATAATTCTAAAGGAATACTTCTTTTATTAAGTTCATAATAAGAGTAAGCAACTTGAGAAATATTAAGAAATTTACTTAATTTTTTTTGAGTAAGGTCATTATCTTCTCTTAAATTTTTTATACGAGTTTCCATATTTTTTTAGTCCTTTCTTATAAAAATGATAGAGTAAGTAAATAATAAGAAAAACTAAAAAAATTATAAAATAAAACAAAATGTTATATTGCAATTTAAAACATATTGTTATATAATTCGACTATAACAAGAGAAAAGGAGAGAAAAAAATTATGAAAAATTTAAGAAAAAATGATGCAATCACACTGGTTGCCTTAGTCATCACAATTATTATCCTAATCATCCTAGCTGGAGTAAGTTTAAATCTAGCACTAGGACAAAATGGAATATTCCAAAAAAGCAAACAAGCGGTAGACAAATACAAAGACGAAGCTCAAAAAGAACAAAACATGCTAGAAAACATATATCAAGACATGATAGCAGACGAGCCATTTGTAAAACCGAAATTTAATCCAGAAACAGATATTAATTTAAATCCAGAAACAGCTCAAAATGCAGACAAATATGGTTGGAAAGTAACAGGATATGATGTAGCAAAAGAAAAAGTAGGATGTTGGAGATTATTTTATCAAGATGAAAAATGCACATATTTAATATCAGATAATCTAATATACAAAGATGATGAAAAAAATGGATTTACGCCAAGTGAGTATTATTCAGAGTATCAAAGTGGAGCAGATGTAAATATTGTAGGACAAAGGTTAAGTCCAATGTTAACAGGAACGGATGGAACACATAATACGAATTTTTTTACAACTAGTAATACTTATGAAAATATACGAGCAACGGCATGGTTAACAGATTCTAAAAAATGGACAGAATATACAAACGGGAATACTGATGCAGAATTTGCAATAGGAAGTCCAACGATAGAGCTATATGCAGCATCATTTGACGCAGCAGCAAAGTATGAAAACGAAAAAAATAGCCAAACTGAAGAAAACGGAGGAAGAAAAAAAATAGGAACAGGGTTAGGTGTAGGAACATATGGATACACAGAAACTGCATCAGATGAACAATTAAAACAGAGTTATAACAAAGGAATATACAATGACGGAAGCGATTGGTGGTATCTTGCATCACCTGGCAATAATGCAAATATCAATGATCATTATCAGATTTGCTTAAACACAGACGATGGTGGCGATTTTAATGAAGAAATCTGTGGTTTACCTATTCGCCCAATTGTATGTATTCAAACACCTGTATTTAACGCAAGATTAGAATCAAATACTTACAAATTGCTTAATCAATAAGAAAAGATGGAATATTTGGACATAATTCAGCAAATGTATAAAAGTAAAAAGCTGGACAAATTGCAAAAATATATATTATATTAATTATACAGTTGATTAATCAAAATGTTTTTGGTAAAAAGTGGGAGGAAAAATTTTCGCAAATAACCTCCCTTATCGCACATTTGGAGCGATTACGAAACAGGTATACGAAAAAATGACATGCCTTGTTTTCAACTCTCTTATATAATTCGATTTATTGTTTTTACTTTAACATAAAATTTATAAATTTTCAAGTAATTTGACATAAAAATATTTTACGAAATTTTGTTTTTATTCTATTGATTTATTGTAGAATATATGCTATACTAGCTGACATAGGAAATGATAATAAGCAGATGTGGTTTTGCCACCAATTATACGAATTATCGTAGGAGATGTGGTGATGTTTATGGTTAAAGTGATACTATTTTTTATAATAGCATTTATGCTATCTTTAACATTAAACGTTGCCTTGACAGCAGTTCTTTATAAGAACTGGGTTGATAGCAGGCTACATAAATAAAAATAAAACTCACATCTGTACGAGTCAGATGCGAGTTTTCAAATCTAATTCGGCAAAACCACGTTTGTGGATTGTCATTTCCTATATTTATTATACATAGATTATTTAATTTTGTCAAATGCCAATTTTTTGTTCATTGCATAAACTTTTTGTGGGAAACACCACTTCTGATATTATCCATACATTATTTTATTTAATATTTTTCTTATATCACTATTCATTCCAGTATTAGCAATCGGAATTGTATAGTATTGTTGTTCTTCTACATCTTGTTTTATATTTCTTTGTATTATTTTATCATATTTTTTTAGTTTTGTATTAACTTTTTTTCTTTTTATTAATTCTTCATATATTTTTCCACCATTGCTTACAAATACTCTTAATCTACTCATTTTATCTATTCCATCATCACACCATGTTCTTGGTCTTGAACTCATTTTGTCTGCATATACATGACTTATATGTCCTTCAGCACTACATCCTTTTAAGTATTTTTTATCTGTCTCGTATATTTCTATTCCTTTCCATTGCTTCATTATATATTTGTAACTTTCTATTACTTTTTCTTTTCGTTTTTCTTCTACGGTTTTTTTAATTATTTCTTTAAATATATTTTCTACACTTACTGGATCATATATGTTTATATTATACCATAATTTACTTCTATATTGTGGGAAGTCTACTGTTGCTTGATTTATATATTTTAATAAATGAAATTTATCTAACACAAATTCTGATTTTTCTATCCAATTTAAACCTTCTTTTATCCATGCTGCACCATCTCCTCCTATATATACTTTTTCTATATTCTTTACATCATATTTTTTGTCTATATATTCAGCTACTTCTAACCATAATTCTTCGCTATTCTTTCCTAAACATCCTATGTAATGAACATTCTTTAGTTTATTTCTTTTACCTTTTGCATAGTTTCCTTCATGTATATATATTAATTTAGGCATTCCTATTTTATTGCCTCTTTCTGACACATAATCTTCATCTGCCTCTATATACAGCCTTTTTATTTGTTTCTTTTCTTCTTGTGTTTCTACTTTTAATTCTTCTTTTCTTACTTTTTTCATTACTGTTGTAGGAGATATTATTTCATTTCCCACAACTTGTTTTCCAGTCTTGCTATATGATAAATCATGTGCAAATTCTATTATCTTACTTTGTACATCTTTTGTTATTCTTTCATTTTTTTCTATGCCCATTTTTTCATCTACAAGATATATATATTCTTTTGTTGTTTTATTTCTATAATATCTTCTTGTATATTCTATATTTCCATAATCAGTAATCAAAGTTCTTTTTCTTAAGTCTTTAGTTTCATATTCATTTTTTCTTCTTGAATTTTCAAAGATGATAGTATCAATTGTTTCTAAAATTCCCACAAGTGTTTTTCTTCCTGCTTCATCAAAAACTTTTCTTAAATCTCTACTAAACATACTAATTTCACAAGCTTTTACACTTTTTTCTAAACTTTTTTCTAAAAACTCCTTGTTTTCTATGATTGTTTGTATTATTCTATTAATCATAGAGAAGCACCTCCTTTGTATGGCTTTGTTTTCTAACAAAAACATCATACCAGTTGGTGCTTCTTTTGTCTATTTTTTTATTTCATTTTTCCCACATATTATTTATGCTAATTTTTTTGTTAACTTTTTGCTATAATTAGGTCCGAACGAAAAAAAATTGTGTTTAATTTTACTCAAATTGGTTTAGTTTTCTCTCTGATTTAGACTTGTTCAGATAACAGATTTCACATTACGGCAAGACACAAACGAAATGAGTTGTCGTAGTCAGCAACGCCATTGTAGGCGTAATAGTAGAACACACCAGCACTCGAATCATCGTTACGGAGGCCTCCACGTAAGAAGAAAGGGCTGGCCGAATACACAAAGTAAGCGCTATCTAAATTCCATCCACTTGTTTCGTATGTTGCATCTCCTTTTTTGTAGTAAGTATTTGCACTTGTACCAGTGTATGCTGTTGCATATTCATCACTTGTTCCATTTTGGATTGCAAATGAGCTTCCATTAGTTAATGTGATGAACTTCCATTATAGTATGCTGCTACATATTCATATGCACCTCCTGATAAGTCATATATTCCATATTCATTTCCTGTACTACTTGCTTTCTTTCCGTCTGTTGTATAATATTCATGTGTTGTACCAGATTTACTTGCTGCATTAGTACTTCCTCCACCATTTCCTGTTATATAATCACTACTATTATTTATATCTATTTCATGTCCATTTCTTCCATATTGACTATGTGTTAGATATGATACTGCTCCCCATTCACTATTTTTTAACATATGGCTATTTAAGTCTTCTGAATAGTTAATTGCTGCTGTGTAAAATGTTTCTATTGTTTGATTTCTCCAACTTGTAACATTTGGTATTATTGTTATTTTTTTATCACCTAATGCCTCTTCGCCTGATTTCTTTGTATTATCACAACCTGTATGGCTTGTTTCGTATTTCCCTATCCATAGTCCTGGAAGTTCTTCTTTCCATTCTCCATTGTCATATGTTTGGGTGTCGCCTTCGCCTGTTTTTGTAAAGGCTGGGTGTACAATATAGTCTGTTTTAGGGTCTGCACCTTCATCTGTTACTCTTTTTGCTGTTTGTGTTTTTCCCTCTTCATCTATATAAGTATCTCCTGTCCCTTGTAAGAATACTACGTCTATTTTTCCATATTGTGTTGGTGTTGGCGTATCTTCATCAACTGGTGTTTTATCTGCATCTTTATAATATGTTATTTTGTATGCAAATCTTGGAATCCATACAAAAAAGCTTTCTACACCATCTATCGTTACTTTTGCATTTGCCCAGTGGCTTGATGTGTTATCACTTATTCCTGTAGCTGCTACATAGCTCCAACTTGACCCATCTGTATCTTCTACCCATTTTCCATTTTCATATTTTACTAATTGCATTTTTGTAGTTGCAGGTAAGTCATCTGGAATTACTGGTGCATTTGGTTTGTTTTCTGCTACTGTATCTGCTCCTTCATCTGTTAATCCTACTAATGTATTGTATAGGTTGTCCATTTCGTTTTGTTCTTTTTGGGCAGAGTCTTTGTATTTGTCTACAGCTTCTTTGCTTTTTGTAAATATTCCATTTTCTCCTAGTGCTAGGTTTAGGCTTACTCCTGCTAGGATGATTAGGATGATCACAGTAATTACTAAGGCAACCAATGTGATTGCTGCGGGTTCTTGTGCACGGTGCCCCGTGCTCCTACGGTTTTTGTATGCCTTTGTAGCATTTAGGCAGACAGAGGCGTCTGCACCTACACCTATAGGGTTTGTCTTTGTAGAATTTGGGCAAACAGAGGCGTTTGCCCCTACATTTGTTATGGTATTTTTTTGTAATTTGCGGGCGATTAAAATCGCCCCTATATTGTTTACGTTTTTTTCTTCTTTTATTTTATTTGTTTTTAACATTTTTCTTCTCCTCCTTTTGTTTTTACAACATTTTTATTTTTTATCATTTTTATTAGGCAAAGGTTTTATAAATTTTAAAAATATGCAAACAAGGAATCGAGCAAAATTTAAGCCTAGAAATTCTTATGAGAATTTTTTAGGGAATCTCACACACTGGTGAGGGCGCTGAAAAATTTTAATTAGAATTTATGCGTAAATTTTCGTAAGCGACGATGTTTATCATTATTTTTAAAATTTATAATCCTTTGCGTAAAAAAAATACGTTATAAAATTTCTATTTAAAAAAATATAAAACATTTTCTATTTCTGGGCACGATGCCTCGTGCCCCTACGTTTGTTGTATTCCTTTATAGCATTTGGGCAGACTTAATGCGTCTGCCCCTACATTTGTTGTGGTATTCCTTTGTGGTTTGCGGGCGATTAAAATCGCCCCTACAATCGCATTTATTTTTGTACATGCGTTAAATATTTTAAATGCAAAAATAGAACCTAATTTCATTTGTTCTTGATTTTTTACAACAAAAAAATACAAATGAAACTTGGTTCTATTTGTTTTGTATTTATTATTTTTATTTCTTTTAATATGTTACTTGTGTGTGTGTGTGTGTACTCCTGCAACGGTTCTAGCGTTTATTTTTGTTTTCATTCGTTTTTTCCTCTTTTCTTTTTTCTTATATTTATTTTATATCATATAAAAAAGTCTTTTGCAATGTTTTTGATAAAAATATTTTTGCTATAAGCCATTTTTGGAGCCGATGAGCAGAATTGAACTGCTGACCTTTGAATTACGAATTCACTGCTCTACCAACTGAGCTACACCGGCATACCAGTTTATATTATAGTATATTTTAAAGATAAAAGTCAAGACGTAAGTTGTTGCTTTCATTTATATTTTTTAATAAATTATTCCAGCATCTTTTTTGTATTTTTCCATTATTTCAATACATTCATCTCTATCTATTTGTTCTATATTAAGCATGTTGTTATTGCCTTTTATAAATTCATAAATATCATTATCCCTAAATCCAATATTTGCTGCATCGTATTTAGTACATGCATAGTATACTTCTTTTATATTTGCCCAAATAATTGCAGATAAGCACATAGGACATGGCTGGCAAGAAGTATATAATGTACAGCCAGTTAAATCATTTGTGTTTAATTTTTTACAAGCATTGCGAATTGCTACTATTTCAGCATGAGCTGTTGGATCTTTGTCTTTTAAAACTTTATTATTTCCATTTGCAATAATATTACCTTCTTTATCTACTATTACAGCTCCAAATGGTCCTCCTTCTTTATTTGCTATTGCTTTATCTGCATTTTCTTTCGCTATTTTCATATATTTATTCATACTTACCTCCACGTTTTTAATTCTTTAAATTAATATAACAAACAAAAAACAAGTGAATTTAAATAGATATATTCACTTGTTTATATATTTTTTGCTTTATTTGCTCTTCATTTCTTCTTCGATAATGCACATTATTATTTGTACTGTTTTTTCTAAGTTATCATTTTTTATCATATAATCATAATTTGCAATTTTTGATTCTTCATATTCAAACCTAGAAAGTCGAAGATCTATTTCTTCCTTACTTGCTTTATCAATTCTGTTTTCTAATCTATGCCTTAATTCTTCTTTTTCTACTCTTAAAAAAATAGTAACTACTTTCATATCATTTTGTAACAATTTTACTAAATTCTCTGTACCATTTACTTCAATGTCTTTTACAATAATATTTCCATTTTTTATTTCTTCATTTAAAATTTTTTTAGAAGTACCATAATAATTGTTGTGATGTAAATTATATTCGTAAAATTCTCCCTCTTGTATCTTTTTTTCAAATTCTTCTTTACTTACAAAATGATATGTTTTACCCGGAATATCACCAGGTCTTGGACTTCTGCTAGTAAATGATGGTATTGTTACAACATTTTTCATTCTTTTTAATAATTCTTTTTTTACTGTATCTTTTCCTGCTCCTGCTACTCCAGATAATATTACTAGCATATTTTCACCTTTCCCTCTGCAATTTCGTTTGCAGCAAGTGTAACTGCTGATTCTTCTTTTACTGATGTAAGTGGTACATCCCCATTTGCTATTTGTCTTGCTCTTTTAGATGTTACTACTACAAGTTTAAACCTATTATCTACTTTTTTTAATAACTCTGTTACAGATGGTTTTACCATCATTTTAATTCCCCCTTTTTAATTTTCCTCTATATTTAGATCTTTATCTACTCTTCCAGAAAGTGTTTCTGGTTGCAAAGCTGATAAAACAATATGTCCTGAATCCATTATAACAACTGCTCTAGTTCTTCTTCCACATGTTGCATCGATTGCTAATGCTTTTTCTTTTGCTTCTTGTATAATTCTTTTAATTGGTGCAGATTCTGGACTAACTATAGCAATCATTCTATTTGCAGAAATAATATTTCCAAATCCTATATTAATTAATTGCATTTATCTTATCTTCCTTTTTCATATATTTAGGTTTTTGGCTTAACCTATAAACCATATAATTTATTCTATGTTTTGTACTTGTTCTCTAATATTTTCTAACTGTGCTTTTACATCTACTACTAAATCAGTTATAGCAAGACTTGCTGATTTTGAACCAATTGTGTTTATTTCTCTGTTCATTTCTTGTAATATAAAATCTAGTTTTTTTCCTACATTTTCATTTTCCAATAGTTCTAAAAATTGGGCTACATGGCTTTTTAATCTTGTTATTTCTTCTTCAATAGAACATCTATCTGCATAAATTACTGTTTCCATTGCTAATCTTTGTTTATCTACAATATCTGTTTTTAAAATTTCTTTTATCCTTGATTCTAATTTTACAATATATTCTTCTACAAGTCCAGTAGAATTTTCAAAAATTTTATTAATTTTTTCTAAAACTTCGTTCATTCTGCTTTTTAAGTCTTCTTTTAGTTTGTCTCCTTCTTGTTGTCTCATATAAATTAAACTTTCTATTGCTTTTGATACAGTCATTAATAATTCTTCTTTTATTAATTCTTCATCTTCAATATTTTCTATTGTAAGTACATCTGGAAATTTTGATATTTCCGTAACTGATATTTCACTGTTAATTTTAGTACAATTAGCTAATTGTTTAAGTTCTTGTATATACATATTAGCTAGTTCTTTATTTATATGAATATTTTTCCCTTTTGCACTATAATTATTAAAATTAATAAATACTTCTATTTTTCCTCTAGATATGTTTTTTAAAACTACCTTTTTTACACTATCTTCTAAATAACTAATTGCTCTTGGCATTTTTATATTTATATCACAATATTTGTGATTTACTGATTTTATTTCTACAGTATATTCTCTTGCTTCGTTTTCATATTTACTTCTTCCAAAACCTGTCATGCTTTTAGCCATTTTTTTCTTGCACACTCTCTTTCTTTATAATTTCTTTAATATCACTTAAACTTTCATAATATTCTTTTTTCATTTTTTTATAAACTCTTATAGATTTTATAACATAATATATTAAAAAGATTAGTGAAAAAATACAAATAACAATTGAAAAGCTATTTTTGTATATTTCTAATAAATAGCTAGCAGCTAAGGTTGAAATTGCAAGTACTAATATTTCAATTCCATAAATTGCTGTTTTTCCTTTGTTATGTTTATAACTATATTCAAAAAATATGATGGCAATTATTAGTATGCTTATACTAAATACCTTCAAATCTATTGCAAATACTTCTTCCGCAATATTTTTAAATCCTAGGTTTAGAAATATAAAGTATATGCTAATTCCAATTGCAAGTAAAATATCTTGAAAAATTCTTTTATATATTTTTTCTTTTTGTGTTTTAGGCATTTTTTGTTTTACTTCAAATGTTTGATCAATTTTTTCTATAATTTCATTTTTTTTCTTTTCCATATAATTCTCCTTAATCTTCTAATTCATAGAAAATATTTGCACTTGCAACAATAGGTGCAGTTTCAGTTCTTAAAATTCTTTTTCCTAATGTCACAATTTTGAAATTTCTTTGTTTTAAAATATTTAATTCTGTTTCATCTATCCCACCTTCTGGTCCAATAAAAATTGCAATTTTTGGATATTTATTTTTGATTTCTTTTAAAGCCTGTTTTAATGTATTTTGAGTTTTTCCTTCATATGCTACTAACACTATATCATAATTTTCTATTATTGAGAATACATTTTGAAATAAAAAAAATTCATTTATTTTTGGTATTATATCTCTTTTACTTTGTTTAGCTGCAGATTCAGCAATTTTTTGCCATCTTAATAATTTTTTTTCTTTTGTTTTTTCATCTAATTTTACAACACTTCTTTTCATTATAACAGGTGTTATTTCTGAAACGCCAAGTTCTGTGCATTTTTCTATTATTGTTTCCATTTTTTCATATTTTGGAAGCCCCTGTAAAATATGTAAGTAAATTGGAGATTCGTTTTTTTCTTTTATTTCTTCTATTATTTTTAATTTAATTGTATCATCATTTTTTTCTAATATTTTGCATAAATAATTTTTAGAAGTTTCTTTTACACCTACTTGTATTGTTTCTTCGTTTTTTAGTCTTAGAACATTTTTTATATGATTAACATCATCACCTTTTATTTGTATTATATCTTCTTTTTTTTGATTTTTATCTACAAAAAATTTATACATATTTCCTCCAAAAAAGGCAAGTTTACCAAAAACTTGCCCTTGCTATATATCTTTATTATGCTCTAGGATGTGCTTTTTTATATATATTTTTCAAACTTTCATCTTGAAATTGCATGTATACTTGTGTAGAAGAAATATCTGAATGTCCAAGCATTGTTTGGATTGCTTTTAAATCTGCACCATTTTGCAAAAGATGTGTTGCAAAAGAATGTCTTAAAACATGTGGTGTAATTTCTGTTGATATATGTGCTTGTTCTTTATAGAATTTAACAATTTTCCAGAAACCTTGTCTTGTTAATCTTCTTCCATTTGCATTAACAAATAAAGCTTCTTCTTTATCATCGCGAATAATAATTGGTCTAGCATTTTGAACGTAATCATTTAATGCTTTCAATGACATATTTCCAAGTGGAATTCTTCTTTCTTTATTTCCATTTTTGCATACAACAATTCCTTCTTCAAAATCTACATCTTCTACATTTAATGATATGATTTCTGTTACTTTCATTCCTGTTGCATAGGCAAATTCTAACATTGCTTTATCTCTTGTTCCTTTTAAGTCTACATTTTTTGGCTGTTCTAATAATAATTCTATTTCTTCTGTAGTCAAAATACTTGGTGCTTTCTTTTCTATTTTTGGTGAGGCTATTCCTTCTGTTGGATTTACTTTTATTTTTTTGTTTCTAACTTCATATTGATAAAATGCACGAATAGATGCTAGATTTCTTGATATAGTTGAACTTTTCTTTCCTACTTTTTGTAAATATTTCATATAGTCTTGAAGGTTTTCTTTTGTCATTTCCATATAGTCCATTCCATTATCATTTAAATAATCTTGATATTTTAATAAATCTCTTCTATATGATTGAATTGTGTTATCTGATGCTTTTTTTTCTTTTTTGATAAATTCTATAAATTTTTTTACTTGGTTTTCCATTTCTTCGCCCCTCTTATTTTCTATATTTTTCAATTTACATAAGTTATATCAAATTCTTTATAATTTGTAAAGAGTTTTTTTGAATTTTTTTATGTTTTTAATATAAATTTTTCGTAAGTAAAACTAAATTAGATGATATATATACTTCCACAAGGGAAGATACTATAAGACCAATACATAAAATAAAAGAAAATGCTGTATGTCTGCAAATTTCTACTTTTATGTTTTCTTTTCTTCTATCTTTTACAATTGATTGATATAATTTCATACCGCTAACTGCTAAGCTCCAAATTATAGGTATAAATATAAGAGCCTGTAACAATGTAGATGCAATTGCAAGTATAATTCCTTTTTGGAATCCTAATGTTGCAATTATTGCACAAATAGTATATGAAAAACAAAATCCTCTTAATATAATCATTCCATATACAATTGGCATTCCAATAACAGACATCCCAGCAAACCATAAGATTAAAGCTATTATAATATTATCTATTATAGACTGCTTTAGTAGTTCTACTTGGTCTACTGTATAATTGTTTTTTATATTTTCTACAAAGTTATTAATATATTGGCTTATTTGCTCTTTTTGTGTATTATTTATATTATTTATAAATAATATACCTAAAATAAAACCAATACAAAATAAAATTGAAATAATTATATATTCTCTTCTATTGTTTTTAATATGAGAAAAAATAAAGTCTTTAATTTTAGGTTTATTTCTTTTGTTTCTCATTTGCTTTTCCCCCATTTCTTTTTGTATATTTCTAAAACATGTTTATGTTAAAATGAGAAAAAATAGAACAAAAGAAAATCTTTTTATAATATTATTTTGCACATACCTTTCCGTATACTCCTCCACCGCCAGATTGTATTTGCATTTTTCCATCTCTTGCACATATAATACTATCTGCTATCTTTTTTCCTACAACAGATTCAATGTCATCTTCAGATAAGAAATGAAGTATATTCATTTCGTTTTCAAAATGTTCTAATAATTTATCAATTGTTTTATTTCCAAGTCCTGGAATAAAATTAAGTGGAATTTGATAAATATATTTTGGTCTATGGCTTGGGCTTTTTGTTTTGTTTTTATCTTTTATTATTTCAATTCTATCATACACACCCATAGTTATATTTTTACTATCACATGTATCACATTTTGTTACAGGTGCATCTCCTGGTATATTTTTATTGCACACTTCACAATATGTTCTATGGTATTTACCAAGTTTTGGATCTAATCCATAATTACACACAATTTTTCTTCCATCTTCTCTTTTTAATGCTTTTAAAATTTCTTTATAACTAATTTTATCAACTAAAATTTTGTTATATTCTCTTGCAATTTTAGGCAATGAATGAGCATCTGAATTAGTTAAAAAAGTTTTATTTTCTAATTCTGATATTTGGTCTGCTAAAAATGTATCAGAACTTAAACCTAATTCTACTGCTGGTATTTTTTCGTATTTTTCTTTAAATATTCTTTTTAAACTGCTTGTACAATTTCCATAAAAACTTTTATGCGGTGTAAATACATGCGCTGGAACTAGTATTCCATTATATTTTTCTACAATATCTATTAGTTCATAAGCAGAAATATCTGCTCTTTGTGAGCTTAATGTTATATTTTTAATATGCTTACTCATTTCATTTGAAAAGCCTTTAATATCTTTTAAAAATGGAAAAAAGCACAAATTGTGTGCACTTCCTGTTTTTCCTTCTTCATTTACTTCTGATGTTTCAATTTCGCTACCTAATATAATACAAACTTTATCTTTGTATATAATTCCACCCTCATCTATCTCATATGCTTCTCCATTTTTTAAAAAATCTTCTATATCTTCTATTACATAAGGTGATGCACAATCTATTATTCCAACAACATGTATTCCCTTTCTATTTGCGCATTCTTTTGCAATATTTGCAAAGTTAAGTGATTTTGCTGCTGTTATTTTTATTGGTTTATTATTTTGACTTCTTCCTATATGTACATGTAGGTCTGCAAAAATTTCATACATTTTTATTCCCTCTTTCTACTTTTTATTTTTTTACAATATTTACGGCGTTTTTATATAAACTGTTTCTTAGAAATAACATATTAATAAAATTTTATATTTTTACTCGAGGCTCTCCCACCGGCGCTGTAACTCGCTTTGCTCGAACAGCCCTCGGCGGTCCCCACATAGCACCTCGCAAAAATAATCAATTTTATTAATATGTTATTTCTTATATACTTATTACAAATACATGAATATATAAATCAATGTATAAAGTTATAAAGTTATAACTGTTTAATAGCATTTCGTGCAAGTTCATCACATCTATTGTTAAACTCATTATCACTATGACCTTTTACTTTAATAAATGTAACATCATGCTTTTTAGTTAAGTTATATAATTCTTGCCATATTTCTTTATTTTTAACTGGCTCTTTATTTGAATTTTTCCATCCATTTTTTATCCATGCATCTATCCATTTTTGATTAAAGGCATTTACAACATAAGCACTATCACTATACAATTTTACTTTACATGGATACTTTAAACATTTTAGTCCCTCTATTACTGCTGTAAGTTCCATTATATTATTTGTTGTCTCTATTTTGCCACCACAAAGCTCTTTTTGGTTTTCTTTATACATAAGAATAGTTCCCCAACCCCCTGGACCTGGGTTACCAGAACACGCTCCATCAGTATAAATTGTAACTTCTTCCATTTTATCACCTATTTTGATTGTATTTTTTATTATTTTGTGATATTATATCAATAAATAAAAACTATGTAAAGAGGAAGGGAGGAGTTTATTGTGGCAAATGTACTTGGTATTATTGCAGAATACAATCCGTTCCATAATGGTCATTTGTATCATTTAAATTCATCTTGTGAGTATTCTAAAGCTGACTATACAGTTGCAATTATTACTGGACATTTTACTCAGCGTGGTGATACTTCTATAGTTGATAAATGGACAAAAGCTAAAATGGCTATTTTAAATGGTATTGATTTAGTAATAGAATTGCCTACAGTATATAGCATTTCTAGTGCAGAAAATTTTGCTTATGGTGCAATTAAAATTCTAGATAGTTTAAAAATAGTAAATACAATCTCTTTTGGCTCGGAATCAGATATTAGTATTTTAAACGAGTTTGCAGATGTATTAGTAAATGAACCGAAGGGTTATCAATCCTTATTAAATCATGAGCTTGCTAAAGGCCTTTCCTTTCCAAAAGCCAGAGAAAATGCATTACTTATGTATTTAAACGATATTCGAAAATATGCAAATGTTTTATCTTGTCCAAATAATATATTAGGTATAGAATATTTAAAAGCTATGAAAAGGCTTAAAACTTCTATTACCCCTTTTAGTGTACACAGAGTAGGTGCTAGTTATTACGATAATCAAATTGTAGGTGGCATAGCTAGTGCAACAGCTATAAGACAAATGATATCTAATCGTAGATTTTTGGACTTACGTGCATCTGTCCCAAAAAATTCTTATGAAATTTTAGCAAATGCTATTCAAACAGGAATGTTTGTACCTGGTCTTATTAAGTTTGAAAAAGAAATTTTATATACATTTAGAAAAATGTCTAAAGAAGAAATAATGCTTCTTCCTGATGTTTCTGAAGGTTTAGAAAATAGCATTAAAGATGCTGCTAATTCTTGTAATTCAATTGTACAATTTGTAGATATGGTAAAATCCAAAAGACATCCTGCAACTCGTATTCAAAGAATTGCAATTTACGCACTTTTAGGAATTACAAAAAAAGATATGCAACTTTCTCATAAAATAGATCCTTATGTTCGTGTTTTAGGATTTAGCAATAAAGGAAAAGACTTATTGTCTGCAATACATTCAGCAAATCCAAAATTAAGTATAATTACTTCTGTAAAAAAATTTATGGATGAAAGTAATAATAAAAATCAAAAATATTTATTAGAAAAAGATATTTTTGCAACAAATGTTTATACATTAGGTTATGAATATGATTCTATGTCTAATTTAGATTATACAAAAAAATTGGTTGTTTTATAAAACAACCAATTTTTACATTCCCTCAGATTTCACACTACCGCAAGACACATACGAAAAGAGCTGTAGGAGGCAGCATCGCCATCGTCCATGGTAGAGAAGAACACACCAGCGAGTGAATCTACGCCTTCGGAGCCTCCACGTACGAAGAACGGCTTGAACGAATTCACAAAGCCAGCGCTATCTGAATTCCAACCACTTGTTTCGTATGTTGCATCTCCTTTTTTGTAGTTAGTACTTGCACTTGCATCAGTGTACGCTGTTGCATATTCATCACTTGTTCCATTTGCAAATGAGCTTCCACATTTTGATAAATTTTCACTATTTTTATAGTATGCTGCTACATATTCCTCTGCCCCTCCTCTTAAGTCATATATTCCATATTCATTTCCGGTACTACTTGCATTATTTTCTCCTGTTCCTGTTATATAATTACTACTATTATTATGTCCAACTTCATGTCCATTTCTTCCATATTTACTATGTGTTAGGTATGCTACTGCTCCCCATTCACTATTTTTTAACATATGGCTATTTAAGTCTTCTGAATATGCTTTTGCTGCTGTATAAAAGTTTCCTATTGTATCTTTTCTCCAACTTGTTATTCCTGATTGTATTTTTATTTTGTTTCCATTTAATGTTCCTTTGCCTGATGATGCTGTAGTAGTACATCCAGTATGGCTTGTTTCGTATTTTCCAACCCATAGTCCTGCTAGTTCTTCTTTCCATTCTCCATTGTCATATGTTTGATTTCCATCAGTATCTACTGTTTTTGTAAAGGCTGGGTGTACTACATAGTCTCTTGTTACATTTACACCTTCGTCTGTTACTCTTTTTGCTGCTTGTTCTTTTCCTTCTTCATCTATATAATTATCTGTCGTTCCTTGTAAGAATACTACGTCTATTTTTCCATATTGTGTTGGTGTATCATCACCTTCATCAACTGGCGTTTTATCTGCATCTTTATAATATGTTATTTTGTATGCATATCTTGGTATCCATACAAAATAACTTTCTACATTGTCTATCGTTACTTTTGCATTTGCCCAGTGGCTTAATGTGTTATCATCATTTCCTGTTCCTGCTACATAGCTCCAACTTGACCCATCTGTATCTTCTACCCATTCTTTACTATCTCCATCATATTTTACTAACTGCATTTTTGTATTTTCAGGTAAATCATTTAGAATTACTGGTGCATTTGGTGGATTTAGCACTTTATCGTCATCACCATCTCCTCCATCTGTTAATCCTACTAATGTATTGTATAGGTTGTCCATTTCATTTTGCTCTCTTTGAGCTGAGTCTTTGTATTTGTCTACTGCTTGTTTGCTTTTTTGGAATATTCCATTTTCTCCTAGGGCTAGGTTTAGACTTACTCCTGCTAGGATGATTAGGATAATAATTGTGATTACTAAGGCTACAAGGGTTATTGCTGCGGGTTCTTGGGCACGGTGCCCCGTGCCCCTACGATTATTGTATGCCTTTGTAGCATTTGGGCGAACAGAGGCGTCCGCCCCTACATTTGTTATGGTATTCCTTTGTGGTTTGCGGGCGATTAAAATCGCCCCTACATTGTTTACGTTTTTTTCTTTTTTTATTTTATTAATTTTTAACATTTTTATTTTTCCTCCTTATGTTTTTACAATTTTTATTTTTTATCATTTTTATTAGGCAAAGGTTTTATAAATTTTAAAAATATGTAAACAAGGAATCGAGCGAAA
>CANRMR010000030.1 GCA_947631785.1 uncultured Clostridia bacterium
CTCAATGCTAGTCTGATTTTCTACAGCCTAACCATCGATAACATACTAAACATAATAATCCTAATCATCCTAGCAGGCGTATCCCTAAACCTAGCACTAGGACAAAATGGAATATTTACAAAAAGCAAACAAGCAGTAGACAAATATAAAGATGAAGCCCAAAAAGAGCAAAACACACTAGAAAACATATACCAAGACATGATAGCAGACGAGCCATTTGTAAAGCCAGCATTTAATCAAGAAACAGACATTAATTTAAATTCAGGAACAGCGCAGAACGTAGAAAAATATGGTTGGATGGTAGATGGATATGATGTAGCATTAGACAAAGTAGGATGTTGGAGATTATTTTATCAAGATGATACATGCACATACTTAATATCAGATAATTTAATATATGAAGATGATGATGGTACTGGATTTGCGCCAAGTAATTATTATTCAAATATATACAAAGATGAAGAAAGTAAGACATTAAAATATTCAAGTGGAGCAAATGTAAGTACAGTAGGACAAAGGTTAAATCCAATGTTATTAAATGATAGTCAAAAAAGATTTTTTGATGAAACCACAAAAAATACAAATGCAAATATACTAGCAACAGCATGGTTAACAGACCCAGATCAGTGGAATAAATATAAAAATGGAGATGCAGAATTTGCAATAGGAAGTCCAACGGTAGAGTTATATGCAGCATCATTTGACGCAGCAGCAGAGTATGAAAATAACAAACCAGATAAAACTGAAGAACAAAAAAGAACAGAAATAGGAACAGGATTAGGTGTAGGTACTTACGGATACACATATAACAGATCAAGTAACCAATTAAAACAAAGTTATAATAAAGGAATATACAATAAAGATGGAAGCTCTAACTGGTGGCTTGCTTCGCCTAGCTACCGCGTCGACGGACGCGAGCTCAATGTTGACGGTAACTTTGGAGACATTAACGGCAACGACGTCGACAGGAATTCTTATGCGGTTCGCCCAATTGTTTGTATCCAAACAACGGTATTTAATAATAGTGGTAAATATAAATTAATTGATGATAAAGTAGTAGAACCATAATAACATAAACAAACCCAAAGCAAAAGCAGGAACAAACCCTGCTTTTGCTGTTACATCTTGCATTTTTCGTCAAAACGCAAAAAATGTCGAAAAGTTTTAATTGAACAATTGCAAAAAATATGATAATATAAATAAAATTTGATATTTCAAATAAATTTTAAATCAAGGCAAATCTGCCAAAACAATCCAATATTAAAGATAAAATAAAAAAAGAAAGAGGTGATGTAACAATCGAAAAATTACTAAATCCAAAATTAGATTATGTATTTAAAAGAATATTTGGATGTATAGGAAATGAAGATATAACAAAAGGACTATTAAATGCAATATTGAAAGAAAAAGTAGAAAATATAGAACTAGATAAAAATCCAATATTAGAAAAAGATTTATTAGATGATAAAATAGGCATATTAGATATAAGAGCAAAAATAAATAATAACATAAACTGTAATGTAGAAATGCAAATAATAGACAATAAAGACATAGAAAAAAGAATATTATACTATTGGAGCAAGATGTATAGTAAAACAATAAAAGAAGGAAAAAAATATAACGAGCTAGAAAGATGTATAGTAATATTATTTGCAGACTATAAACTAGAAAACCTAAAACATATAGAAAAATACATAACAAAATGGAACATAAGAGAAGAAGAAAACAAGCAAACCATATTGACAGATGTGTTAGAAATATATATAATTGAGATGAGCAAATACAAAGAAGAAGGAAAAGAAAATGAACTGGATACATGGCTCAATTTTTTAGTAAAACCAGAGGTGATAAGCATGTCTGAAAAAAACAAAGCAGTAGCGAAAGCGAAAAAGGTACTAGAAGAAATAAGTCAAGATGAAAGAGAAAGATATTTAGCAGAATTAAGAGAAAAATATATACTAGACCAAATATCAATAGAAGAAACTGGAGTCGAAAAAGGAATAAGACAAGGAATAAAAGAAGGAAAAAATATTGAAAAAATAGCTATTGCAAAAAAGATGAAAGAAAAAGGAATAGATGTATTAACAATAAGCGATTGTACAGGACTTACAAAAGAAGAAATAGAAAAAATATAAAATTATTTTAGATTATTTGAAATATTAAATTGTAATAATAACCACTTCATTTTATGGGTGGTTATTATTACATAGAAAGTATAAATAATACAAAAAATACCCAAAACATTGCAAAAGGTAAAAGATTATGATATAAGATAAATAAAAAATAAAAAGGAAAGGAATGTTTTTTTAAATGAGCTTAATATTAAAAAATGTATCAAAAACATTTGTAGGAAAAGTTGCAGTAGATAACATCTCATTTAGTGTAGAAAAACCTGGAGTATATGGATTACTTGGAACAAATGGTGCAGGAAAAACAACAACAATAAGAATGTTACTTGGAATTATTAAAAAAGACAGTGGAGAAATTACTTGGAATGGAAAAGCAGTAGATAGAAAAAATGTTAATTTTGGATATTTACCAGAAGAAAGAGGAGTATACCCTAAAACAAAAATAATGGATCAATTAATGTATTTTGCAGAATTAAAGGGAATGAAAAAAGATGAAGCAATTTCATCTATCAATAAATGGGCAAAGGAACTAAAAGTTGAAGAATATTTGCAAATGCCAGCTGAAAAATTGTCAAAAGGAAATCAACAAAAAATACAATTTATGACAGCAATAATACATAATCCAGAATTAATAGTATTAGATGAGCCTTTTAGTGGGTTAGATCCAGTAAATACAGAAGTATTAAAAAACATTATAATTAATTTAGTAAAAGATGGAAAATACATAATAATGTCAGCACATCAAATGGCAACAATAGAGGAATTTTGTAGCGATATTTTAATATTAAACAAAGGAAAAACAGTATTACAAGGAAATCTTAAACAAATTAAAGAAACATATCCAGCAAATAGAGTAGAAATTGATGTAACACAAAATATAGATAGTTATATTAAAGAATTGAGTTTAGAAGTTGAAAATGTAACAAATAATAATTATATTATTAAAATTGATGAAGAAGAAAAAGCCCATAAGCTTTTAAGTAAATTAATTACAGCAGGAATTAAAGTAGACAAATTTGAAATTAAAAAACCAACTTTAAATGATATATTTATAGAAAAGGTAGGTGGAAAGTAATGAAAGATATAATAACTGTTGCAAAATTTACAATAAAAGATATGGTAAAAAGAAAGTCTTTTATAATATCGACATTAATTATTTTAGTTTTAATAATAATAGGATTTAATGTACCAAATATAATAAAAAGTTTTGAAGGAGAAGATATAGGAGATAAACTTTTAATAGTAGATAATGATAATATATTTGAAGGTAATATAGATGCTTTAAAACAAGAGGGTTTAGGGTATGAAATAGAAATTAAGCAAGCAAGTTATGATGAAATAAAAGAAAAAATAGAAAATGAAGAAATAAATGAAGCTATAATGGTGGAAAAACAGGAAAATAATATTAAAGTTAGATATATAGTAAAAAATACTAATATGATGAGTGAAATACCCGAAACTATAATAGATTCAATAAATTCTTTATATTCTGATATTCAAATTAAAAAATTAGGTTTAACAGAGGAACAAATAAACTCAATTACACCTAATTTTGAATATAGTATAGAACAAACAAGCAAAGAAAAAGCAAATGGAAATATATATGTTATGATGCTTATGTCTATTGTATTATTTTATGCAATATACTTTTGTGCATACCAAGTATCAAGTTCAATAACCACAGAAAAAACATCAAAAATAATAGAAACTTTAGTTACATCAACTAGCCCTAAAACAATAGTAATTCGGAAAGACACTGGGAATAGGAATTGTAGGATTATTACAATTAATATTAATTATAGGAACAGCTTTAATAAGTGCTAAAACATTTTTAGACTCTCAATTATTAGATACAGTATTAGATATGTCTAATATTACAATATATTTAGGAATTATTACTATTATATATTTTATATTAGGATATTTTACTTATGCCTTGTTATATGCACTAACAGGTTCAACTATTAGTAAGCCAGAAGACATACAATCAGCAAATGGACCAATAGCAATACTTGCAGTAGTAGGATTTTATTTATCATATTTTACAATGATGAATCCAACAAGTGACCTTAATATATTTGCCTCGCTATTTCCAATATCATCGCCATTTTGCATGCCATTTAGAATTATGATGGGGCTTGCAACTGGAAAAGATGTAGCAATATCCATTGCAATTTTAATAATTACAATATTAGTTATAGCTAAGGTAACAATAAAAATATATTCAAATGCAATATTAAATTATGGTACTAAAATGAGCTTTAAAGATATAATAAATATTTATAAAGATAAGCGAAATTAATACTTAATAGATATAAAAAAATAATCACAGTAAAATGTGATTATTTTTTTTGCATAAATAAAACCTTTCATAAAACACAAAAAGCCATCATATATTATTAAAGAGGTGTATACAAATGAAAGAAATATTAAATTATTTTCCAAGGCATATAGCATTTATACTAGAAAAAAACATAGAAGATAAATGGAATAGCCTAGAAGAAATTAGAATTCGTGCGGACAAGCCTATTTTACTTAAGTTTCAAAACGAAGAAAAAATAATAGAGCAAAAAATAAATATAGAAACAATATTAGAAATTATGCAATACATTTGTGATAATTCTATTTATTCATACCAAGAACAAATATGTAATGGATTTATTACAATAAAAGGAGGACATAGGGTTGGAATATCTGGAAGTGCAGTTGTAGAAAATGGAAAAGTAATTAACGTAAAATACATATCTTGTTTAAATTTTAGAATTGCAAAACAAATAATTGGAGTAGCAGATGGCATTATAGAAAATTTAATAGATAAACAAAACAATACAATTTACAATACACTTATTGTATCCCCACCAGGAGGAGGAAAAACAACCATGTTAAAAGATATAATTCGCCAAATAAGTGATGGAATTCCAAAATATAATTTTAAAGGAAAAACAATAGGTGTTGTAGATGAAAGAGACGAAATTGCTGCAATTTATCAAGGAATATCACAAAATAATTTAGGAATTAGAACAGACATAATAAACAACATTCCAAAATGTATAGGAATAAAAATGTTAATTAGATCAATGTCACCAGAAATAATAGTAGCAGACGAAATAGGAGGAAAAGAAGATATAGATGCAATTGAATATGCAATGTGCTGCGGAATAAAAGGTATATTTACAGCACATGGCAAAACAATAGAAGATCTTCGGACTAAACAATACATTAAATAAATTAATAAATTCCTATATATTTGAAAATATTATTTTTTTAAATGCAAAAGAAAAGGGACAAGCAGAGAAAATATATAAATTAGATAAAAAACAAAAAAAATATGTGTTCTAAAAATAAAACAACTTGCATATATATTAATATAGGGAGGCTTAAAAACATGATAATTATAAAGTATACAAGCCTATTTTTACTGTTTATTGCAATTTCAGCAGTAGGATATATAATTGCCGAGAGATATAAAAAAAGAGTTGATGAACTAAAAGAAATGAAAAAAGCATTAAATATTTTGGAGACTAAAATGAAATATACATATGAACCAATCCCTAAAATTTTTTTAGACATTAAAGATAATACAAAAGACAATGTTAGTTACATATTTAAAGATGCAGCCGAAAAAATGGGTAAAGAAGCTGCAGGAGATGCGTGGAGTAAAACTTTGCAAAACAGACAAGGTAGTTTAAATAAAGAAGATATTAATATTTTACAAGGATTGACAAGCCTACTTGGAAAAACGAATTTAGAAGGACAAGTAACACAAATAGAATTAACTAGCAATTTTTTAGATAATCAAATAAAAAATGCAGAAAAAGAAGAAGAAAAAAACAAAAAAATGTACAGAACATTAGGTGTTGTAATAGGACTTGCATGTGTTATTGTATTAATTTAATTAAAAATGTAATTGTTATAATTTAAGCATACTTGGAGGAATAAAAATGGATATTAATTTATTATTTAAAATTGCAGCAATTGGAATATTGGTTGCAGTATTACATCAAGTACTAGTAAGGGCAGGAAGAGAAGATCAAGCAATGATGACAACACTTGCAGGTTTAGTCATTGTACTTACAATGGTAATTAAAGAAATTAGTACATTGTTTGATACTGTAAGGACATTATTTAATTTATAAAAGGATGATTAAAAATAATGGAGATTGTAAAAATTGCAGGAATAGGGCTTATAGCTTTAATTATTATTATAATTTTAAAACAGTATAAACCAGAATTTGTAATATATGTTTCATTAATTGCAGGAGCAATGATTTTATTTTTGGTTATGAATAAAATTTCAGGAATTATTACAATGCTTACAAACCTTTCAAACAAAGTATCTGTAAATGGACAGTTTTTAGAGTTATTAATAAAAATAACAGGAATTGCATTTTTAACAGAATTTGCTGTAAGTATATGTAAAGATTCAGGAGAAACAGCAATCGCAAGCAAAGTAGACTTAGGAGGTAAAGTTATAATAATTAGTATGTCAATACCGATTATTTCTTCATTATTAGAAAGTGTGCTAAAAATTTTACCTTAAAGTCATTAATAAAGGAGAAAAATGAAAAAAATATTAAAAATACTAATATTACTAGTATTAATAATTTTAATTATAGAGCCAAATATATCATTTGCTACAGATGAAGAAATAATATCTTCTCAAGAAGAGGCACTTGGAATAGGAGATTTTATTAAAGAAGCAAATGAGTATACTAAAGATTCATTAGATGGTGTCGAAATAGGAGATTTATTTAAATCTGCAATAAAAGGAGAAATATCATCTAGTGAAATTACAAGCAGTATTTTTAATTTATTAGGAGATGAAATAAAAGATGCTTTAAAAGTACTTGGAATTGTGCTTGTAATTATTGTAATACATAGCATTTTAAAAAGTGTTAGCGAAGGGCTAGAAAATGAAAGCATTTCTAAAATTACATATTATGTTCAATATATAATAATTATTGCATTAATTATGACTAATTTTTCAGAAATAATAAATATGATAAAAACTTCTATTCAAAATTTAGTAGGATTTTCATATTCATTATTGCCACTACTTATTACACTTATGATGACAACTGGAAGTATAACATCTGCAAGTATGGTGCAACCTATATTACTCTTTTTAATAACATTTATTGGAAACATTGTTGTAAATATATTGTTACCAATTGTTTTGGTTGGAACAGCACTTGGAATTATATCTAAAGTATCTGACAAAATTCAAATGGATAAAATAGCTAAATTTTTAAAGTCAGGTGTTGTTTGGATTTTGGGAATAGTGCTTACAATATTTGTTGGAGTGCTTTCACTAGAAGGAACTTTAAGCAGTGGCGTAGATGGAATAACAGCTAAAACTGCAAAAGTTGCTGTATCTAATTTTGTTCCAGTTGTAGGGAAAATATTAGGAGATGCAGTAGACAGTGTAATTGGTTGTGCAAGTATTTTAAAAGGTGCTGTAGGAATAGTTGGAGTTGTTGTTATGATTGGAATTTGTATATTGCCAATTATTAAACTTGCAATACTAACATTTACATACTATTGTGCATCAGCAATATGCCAGCCAATTGCAGATGGAAAAATTGTATCTGTATTTTCACAAATGGGAGATACATTTAAAACACTTTTAGCACTTTTATTTTCAGTTTCAACAATGTTAATTATTGGAGTTACATTAGTTATTAAAATATCCAATAGTGGTTTAATGTATGGATAGGTAATTTTTAAATTAAAAAGAGGTATTAAAATAATGGATAAAATCAGCTCATGGGCATCACAAATAATTGTTGCAGTAATTATTGGAACAATTATAGAAATGATTTTGCCAAAAGGAAATAATAAAAAATATATTAAAATGGTAATAGGTGTTTACATATTATTTACAATACTTTCACCAGTTATTACAAATGCATTTGGAAAAAATTTAAAACTAAATATGCAAGAATATGAAGAATATTTTAAAAATTCGACTGAGTATAAAACACTATCAGATGGATTTTCTAAAAGTACAGATATTAGCATAGAAAACACTTATAATTCTGCACTTAAAAAAGATATTAAAGAAAAATTAAATAAAAAAGGATATAATACAGGACAAATTAATTTAGAAATTGAATTAGAATTAGAAGAAAGGTATGGGTGCATTAATAAAATGGATGTATCAATTGTAAAACAGAAAATAGAGGATGAAAAAGAAGAAAATAAAAATAGTATTTCGATAAATAAAGTAGAAATTGGAAAACAAGAAAAAAAGCAAGAAAAACAAATTTTAAGTCAAGATGAAATAATTGAACTTGTCCAATTTTTAAGTCAAGAGTATGGAGTACATCCAGATAATATTACTATTTTATAAAACAAAGGAGGAATATTAGGTGTTAAAGGAAAAAATTAAAAATGCAATAATAAAAAATGAGCAAGCAGATGGTAAAAAAAAGATTGAAAATTTAGTTGTTTTTATTATTATTTTAATTGTAACAATTGTTGCAATTAACTTTATATGGAAAGATGAAAAAAGTAAAACTAGTAAAGCACAAGTAAATAATACAAGTCCATCATCATACAAACAATTAGCAGATACATCTTCTAATGAAGAAGAAACTAATAAGGAGCAGTTAGAGGAAAAATTAGAAAACATATTATCTAAAATAGAGGGAGTAGGAGATGTAAAAACATTAATTACATATTCACAAAGTAGCGAAATTGTTGCTATGTATAATGAAAAATCTAAAACAAGTAGTACAAATGAAAATGATTCAGAGGGAGGGATAAGAAATATAGAAGAAACAGATACTACAAAAGAAGTTATTTATCAAGAGGAAAATGGGGTAAATGTACCAGTAACAACAAAAGTAATAAAACCCAAAATAGAAGGAGTATTAGTTACAGCAGTAGGGGCAAATAATGCAACTACAAAAACAAATATTATACAGGCAATAGAAGCAGTAACAGGAGTTGCAACACATAAAATACAAGTTTTCGAAATGAGCAAAAATTAAACAGAAAGGAAATGATTTAACATGAAAAATGTTATAAAGAAAAATCAGCTTGCAATTTTAGTAATTGCCTTAATGCTAGTTACAGCAGGGTATTTAAATTATACATCAATTAATAATGAAAACTACATAGAAACTAGTGCAAATGTTAACGCTAATGAAACACTAGAAGGTACATTGGATAACACAATTTTAGATGATGATAAAACAAACATAGTAGATAATGATATTTTAGATACTGCAATTAATGAAGATTATGTAGAAGAAAGTAATAATACTGCAGTTCAAACAAATGCAAAAACATTAGATGATGATTATTTTGTAAACTCAAAATTGCAAAGAGACACAATGTATTCGCAAATGATAGAAAGTTATCAAAAAATATTAGAAAGTAGCACAATATCTACAGAACAAAAAGCAATAGCATCTCAGGAAATAAATAATATTAATAATACAAAAAATGCAATTATGATATGTGAAAATTTAATTCAAACAAAGGGGTTATCAGAATCTGTAATTTTTGTAAATGATCAAAGTATTAGCATTATAATAAAAGCTGAAGAATTATCTCAAGAGCAAATTGCGCAAGTTCAAAATATTGTAGCAAGAGAAATGAAAGCAGAAATTGAAAATATACATATATCAAACAAAGCTTAATCAACATAAAACATTGAAAAATACTTAAAAATATGCTATAATAAAAGTACAAAAAATATAAGGAGGTCATGTGTATTATGGACAACATGGAAATTTACGCAAGAGCCTACGAAGAGGCACAGCGGCTTATAGAAAAATGTTTTTCTTTCTTTAATCCGTATTCCTGCGAAATCGATGATGAGGGAATACCATTTAATCAAAGGGAAGCTTTCTACAGAGAGGTAGAGGATGTGCTGTTTGAAAAAGGGTATAACATTACCAGAAATGGTAGATACTTCAAAATCGATAGGTATCAAGCCAAATGACCTAAAAAAATACCACCCAAATTGGGCGGTATTTTTGTTTTTTAACGTTTTGAAAATTGTGGTGCTTTTCTTGCTTTTTTAAGACCGTATTTTCTTCTTTCTTTCATTCTTGGATCTCTTGTTAAATATCCACTTGCCTTTAAAGTAGGTCTATATTCGTTATTTACTTCTAGTAAGGCTCTAGAAATACCATGTCTTACAGCACCTGCTTGACCTGTAAATCCACCACCTGTTACTTTAGCAATAACGTCAAATTTATCAGTTGTATTAGTTGCAACTAATGGTTGGCGAACAATAACTTTTAAAGTTTCCATACCAAAATAGTTTTCAATATCTACTCCATTTATTGTAATTTTTCCTGTTCCTTCTACTAATCTTACTCTAGCAATAGAACTTTTTCTTCTACCTGTACCATAGAACATTATTTTCTCAGTTTTTGCTTTAGGCATTTTTTATTTCCTCCTTATTTTAAAAATTCCATATTTCTGGTTTTTGAGCTTGGTTTTCATGCTCTGAACCTGCATATACTCTTAATTTTTTTAGAGATTGTCTTCCTAAACTATTGTGTGGAAGCATTCCTTTAACAGCAAGCATCATTGCTTTTTCTGGTGTTTTTGCAAACATATCTTTAGCAGATGTTTCTTTCATTCCACCAATATATCCAGAATGATGTCTATAAACTTTTTGATTTAATTTGTTACCTGTTAAAATAGCTTGGCTACAATTAATAATAATTACATGGTCACCAACATCTAAATTTGGTGTAAAAGTTGGTTTATGTTTTCCTCTTAATAATTTAGCAGCTTCTGTTGCAACTCTACCTAATGGTTTATTTGCTGCATCTAAAATATACCATTTTCTTTCAATTTCATTTTTCTTTATACTATATGTAGTGTTATTCATGGTAATAAACACCCTCCATTTCTAATTTATTAACGTGATATAAAAACATAAATTTAATATAAACCACCGGGGAGAAGTTTATAAAAACTAAATTTTTAATATCATACCTAAATATTTTAATACAAAAAAAATAAAAAGTCAATAAATTTTAGGTAAAAATTAATACTTTAGCAAAAATATTCCAATTAAATATTGCAAAGATTTAAAAAAATGATATAATTCAAAAAAAAGAAAAAAGTAGGTGTAATTGTAACATGGAAAAGTTAAATGAATTTATAAGTTTTTTTCAGAACATACAAAAAGAGCAAGTATTTAGTGTAATAATTGGAATATTAATTTTCATTATATTTAAAATATTTAGTTCTACAATTTCTTACTTAATCATAAAAATATTTAACATGAAAGAAAAAGGAAATAAAATAAAAGAAAATGGTTTTTATAAACCATTAAAATATGCTGTTATTTTTTTAGGAGCTTATCTTGGAATTTTATGTATAGGTTTGCCAGATAATATCGTGAATATAATTACAAAGATATGGAAATCAATACTAATTGCATTAATTGCAAATGGACTTGCAAATTTAGTAACTCCAAAATCAGGGCTTATGAAAAAAATTAAAAAAAGCGATAAAATTAATGTAAATAATCAAGTAAGTGATTTTATTGGTAAAATAATAAGATGTATTATTTATATTATAGCAGGATTTATGATTGCATATGAATTTGGATATAACTTAAGTGGAATTATTACTGGACTTGGACTTGGAAGTGTTGTAATTGCACTTGCTGCGCAAGATATTGCAAAGAACTTATGTAGTGGGGTAGTGCTTCTTTTTGATAAGCCATTTATTGTAGGAGACTTTATAGAAATAGATAATTTTAGTGGAACAGTAGAAGACATGACATTTAGAGCAGTTAGAATAAGAACTTTAGAAAATAAAATAGTAACAATTCCAAATAGTAAAATATCTGAAGGCTCTATTATAAATTATAGCAAAATAGAACAAAGAAGGTATACTTTAAATTTACAAATTACACTAGAGACAAAAATAGAAAAAGTAGAGGATATTACAAACAAAATAAAAGTTTTGCTTCAAAATAATGAATATGTTGTGCCAAATACAGCAGAAGTTTATTTTAACAAAATATTAGACAATGGTATGAACATATATATTTTTTGCTATACCAAAACAGGTGACTACATGGAATATTTGAAAATAGAAGAAATGTTAAATAAAGAAATAATGTATTTATTAAATAAAGAAAATATAGAACTTGCATATGATACAAAAACAATTTATGTGAATTCTTAATACATACAATTAAAAGGAGCAAAAAAATGAGCAAAGTAAAATGGACTTTAGAGCAACAAGAAGCAATTGAAGAAAAAGGAAGCAATATTTTAGTTGCAGCAGCAGCGGGAAGTGGAAAGACAGCAGTTTTAGTAGAAAGAATGATAGAAAAAGTAATGAAAGAACAAATAGATATAGACCGTATACTAGTAGTAACATTTACAAATGCTGCAGCATCAGAAATGAGACAAAGAATATTAGAGGCGATTTATAAAAAATTAGAAGAAGAACCAGAAAATAAGCACTTACAAAAACAAATTATGCTTCTTCCAAAATCTAATATTTCTACTATTCATTCTTTCTGTTTAGAAGTAATTAGAAATCATTTCTATGAAATTGATATATCACCAAACTTTAAAATAGGAGATACTGCAGAATTAGAAATATTAAAGCAAGAAGTCTTAGAAGAAATTTTTGAAGATAAGTATGAAAAAAAAGATACTGATTTTTTAAATTTAATTCAAATTTACACAAATTACAAATCAGATGATCCTTTAAAAAATATAATATTAAATTTGTATAAATATATACAAAGTAGTCCTTTCCCAAAAACTTGGTTAGAAGAAAAGGTAGAAATGTTTAATATAAAAAATGATATTTCAAAAGACTTTTCAAAAACAGTTTGGGGTAAAATATTAATTAAAGAAATTAAAGAAGAACTATACATGTGTATAAGTAGTCTAAAGCAGCTTGAGAAACAATTAAAATTAAATTTTGAATTAGAAAAATTTTTAAACATTATACAAATCGATATACAACAAATGGAAGATTTATATAAAACAGAAAGCTGGGATGAACTATATGAAAATGCACAAAATATAAATTTCGAAAGATGGCCACAAGATAAAAAAGTAAATAATCCATTAAAAGAAGAGGCAAAAGAAAAAAGAGATGAAATAAAAGCTAAGTGGAATAAAATAAAAGATAAAACTTTATTTTGTAATTCAAAGCAAGCAAATTCTGATATTAGTGAAATATACATAATATTAAATAATTTAAAAGAAATAGTATTGGAATTTATGGAAAAATATGAACAAGCAAAAAAGGAAAAAAATATCATTGACTTTAATGATATTGAACATTATGCACTTTCAATTCTTCTTACTGAAGAAGAGGGAGAGTATAAAACGACACATGTAGCTGAGAAATATAGAAAAAAGTTTATTGAAGTTGCTGTTGATGAATATCAAGATAGTAATTTAGTGCAAGAATATATATTAAATGCTATTTCAAAGGGAAACAACCTATTTATGGTTGGGGATGTAAAACAAAGTATTTATAAATTTAGACAAGCAAGACCAGAATTATTTTTAGAAAAATATCAATCATATTCATTAAAAGAAGAACAGCAATTAGGAGAAAATATTAAAATTCAATTATTTAAAAATTTCAGAAGTAGAAAAAATGTATTGGATATTACAAATTTAATATTTCAAGATATTATGAGTAAAGAAATTGGAGAAATTGATTATAATGAAACAGAATACTTAAATTTAGGAGCAGAATTTGAAAAAAATGAGGAAAATAATTTAAATACTCAGCTACATATTATAGATTTAAAAGAAAATGAAGAACAGGAAGAACAAGAAGAAAAAATAGAAAATATAGTGTTAGAATCAAAGTTTGTAGCAAATAAAATAAAAGAACTAATAGATTCTGAATTTAAAATTTATGATAAAAAGCAAGGTTTTCGAAATATTACTTATAATGATATTGCTATATTGCTAAGATCTACTAGTAACCAAGCTCCAATTTATGAAAGAGAAATATCTAATTTGGATATTCCAGTATTTAGTGATAGTACTAATCAATACCTAGAAACAACAGAAATTCAAACTATAATGAGTGTATTAAAGATAATTGATAATCCAATGCAAGATATTCCACTTGTAACGGTTCTTCGTAGCATGATAGGTGATTTTAGTGATGATGAACTAATGCTTATTCGTAAAAATAAGACTAAAGAAAGCTTTTATGAATCTATGCTAAATTATATAGATACAGATGATGAAGGAAATGAATTAAAAATAAAAATAGAAAATTTTTTAAATAAATTAGAAGAATGGACAAATGTGCAGGAATATTTACCTTTAGAAGAATTAATTTGGAAAATATATTTAGATACAGAGTATTATAATTTTGTTGGTCAAATGCCAAATGGAAGTTTAAGACAAGCAAATTTAAAAATGCTTTTTGAAAGAGCAAAACAATATGAAAATAGTAGTTTTAAGGGCTTATATAATTTTATAGAATTTATAGACAAGTTAAAAACAAGTAGTGGAGATTTAGATGCAGCAAGGCTAATTGGAGAAAAAGAAAATGTTGTAAGAATTATGAGTATACATAAAAGTAAAGGACTAGAGTTTCCAGTAGTTTTTTTATGTGGAACAGGAAGAAAATTTAACTTTATGGATTTAAATGAAATGATTATTATGCACCAAGATTTAGGATTTGGACCTCAATATAAAAATATAGATAGACAAATAGAATATCCAACACTTGTAAAAGAAGCGGTAAAGCTAAAAACAAAATCCGAAACCTTATCTGAAGAAATGAGGATTTTATATGTTGCACTAACACGTGCAAAAGAACTATTAATAATTACAGCATTTTCAAAAGATGCAAATAAGCAATTAGATAAAAATAGGCAAATGCTAAATGCTGTTCGGAAATGATAAAATAAAAAAAATTCATCAAAGTTTAATAAAACAAGCAGCAAGCTATTTAGATTGGTTAGAAATTGTATATTTATATAATGAAAAACAAATAAAAAATATTTTAGATCTAAAAATACATACAAAAGAGGAAGTTATAGAAAATATAAATGATGAAAATAAAGAAGAAGAAAACATTTATGACAAGATAAAAAAAGTAGAAGTAAGCAAAGAAATAAAAGAAAGTCTAGAATGGGAATATCCATATATACTATCTTCAAAAATTCCATCAAAAACATCTGTTACTAAAATAAAAGAAATGTGGCAAGAAAATGAAACTCAAATCATGCAAAAAAATGAAATTCATCAATGGGAAAAACCAAAATTTATAAATGAAGATATAAAAATAACAAATGCTGAAAAAGGAACTCTTATTCATTTATGTATAAAAAATTTAAATGAAAAAGAAGAATACACATTTGATAAAGTGAAAAAATTAGTACAAAATTTAGAGGAAAAACAAATAATAACAGCCAAAGAAGCAAAAGTTATAAGTATAGATAAGATATATGCATTTACAAAATCTAAAATATGGCAGCAGATGAAAAATGCAAAAAAAATTATGAAAGAAGAACCATTTTATTATTTAATTCCTGCTGAAGAAATATATAAAGAAAAAGTAGATGAAAAAATTTTAGTGCAAGGAATAATAGATTTGTACTATATAGATAAAGAAGGAAAAATTACTTTAGTAGATTATAAAACAGATTATGTAGAAAATAGTAATGAACAAAAATTAATTGATAAATATAAAAAACAATTGGAAATATATAAAAAAGCAATAGAAAACTTTGAAAAACAGAAAGTAGAAAACATATATATATATTCAACATATATTGAAAAAGAGATAAAAGTAAATTTATAGTTTTATTAAAAAAGTTTATTATTAATGTTGTAATTTTAAAAAAAATATTATATAATAAACAAGATTTAATAAAACATGCCGATGTGGCGGAATTGGTAGACGCACACGACTCAAAATATTGTGAGTTTCTTTTATGTTCTAATTCATAAAACTATTGATTTTATTAAGGTTAAGGTTTTAGTTAGCTTTGAAAAAATATCAAATATCTAACTAAAATCTAACCAAAATACAATTTAATAAAATATGCAGGTATGCTGGAACTGGCAGACAGGATGGTCTCAAAAACCATTGTCCTTGTGGCGTGTGGGTTCAAGTCCCACTACCTGCACCAAAATTAGTTTGCTAAGGCTAATTTTTCATAAGAAGTTGAAGAG
>CANRMR010000031.1 GCA_947631785.1 uncultured Clostridia bacterium
CGCTTGTGAGGGCGCTGAAAAATTTTAATTAGAATTTATGCGAAAATTTCGTGAGCGACGAAGTTTATCATTATTTTTATAAATTTATAATCCTTTGCTTTGCGATAAGAAATTTTATTCTTGGGCACGGTACCCCGTGCCCCTACATGTGTTGTATTCATTTGTAGCATTTGGGCAGACTTAAGGCGTCTGCCCCTACACCTGTATAATATTTTTTTGCAATATTTTTTAATTAACTTAATATATATTTATAAATTTACATTATAAAAACTTTTGACACTTTTTTAATTTTAAGATAATATATTAATAACAAAAATACTAGGAGGAATTTTTTATGTGTGGTGTTGTTGGATATATAGGAAATAAAAATGCTGCTCCTATTTTAATAGATGGACTTTATAAATTAGAATATAGAGGTTACGATTCTGCAGGAATTTCCTGCCTAAATAATCGGTAAAATAACAACAATAAAATCTAAAGGAAGAGTAAGTAATTTATCTCAAAAATTAGAAGCAAAAAAGCCTTTAGGAACTATTGGAATTGCCCATACAAGATGGGCAACTCATGGCATGCCTTCAGATGAAAATGCACATCCTCATTTAGATAATAGTAAAACATTTTCAGTTGTACATAATGGGATTATTGAAAATTATAAGGAATTAAAAAATTTTTTAAAAGAACATAATTATCATTTTATATCTGAAACAGATACAGAAATTATTCCTAACTTAATACATTATTATTACCTAAAACTAAATAATAATTTTTTAAAGGCTGTAAAATATGCATGTCAAGATTTAAAAGGTAGCTTTGCAATTTGTGTTCTTTGCAAAAATGAAGATGATAAAATTATAGTAACTAAAAAAGATAGCCCTCTTATAATTGGATCATCAAATAATGGAAATTATATTGCTTCAGACATTCCTGCAATAATTTCTTATACAAACAATTTTTACATTTTAGAAGATGACGAAATAGCTGAAGTTAATAAAAATGAATTAGTTTTTTATGATAAAAATCTTCGGAAAAATAAATAAATCTTTAACTAAAGGAAACTGGAATACTACTTTATCTAGCAAAAATGAATTTGATGATTTTATGCTAAAAGAAATTTATGAGCAGCCAAGTGCTTTAAAAGAAACAATTGAATCTAGAATTAATCTTAATAAACCTTGCAATTTTAATGAACTTGAAGATATTAAAAAAATTTTGGGTACATTTGATCATATATATATGGTTGCATGCGGTACTGCTATGCATGCAGGTATTGCTGTTAAAAAATTATATGAAAAATTATTAAATATTCCAGTAACTGTTGAAATTGCATCTGAATTTAGATACCAAAATCCTATAATTAATAAAAAAACTCTTGCTATATTTATTAGCCAATCTGGTGAAACAGCTGACACTATTGCAGCATTAAAACTTGCAAAAGAAAAAAATGCAACTACTATTTGTATTTCTAATGTTATAGGAAGTACAATTACAAGATATTCTGACTATTCTTTATATACACATGCAGGTCCAGAAATCGCTGTTGCATCTACCAAAGCATATACTTCTCAAATTATGCTTTTGGGTATTTTGGCAATTTATTTTGCAGAAAACATGCAAAGTGCTCCTGAAAGTATAATAAAAGAGTTAAAAGAAGAACTTTTAATTATTCCAAATAAAATTAATGAAATATTAAATAATACACAAACAATAAAATCTTTTGCAAAAGAAGCAGCAAATAAAAAGGATGTTTTTTTTATAGGTAGAGGCATTGATTATGCAGTAGCTTTAGAAGGTTCTTTAAAATTAAAAGAAATCTCTTATATACATTCAGAGGCTTATCCTTCTGGGGAATTAAAACATGGTCCAATTGCATTAATCGAAAATGGAACAATTGTTGTATCTATCATAACAGATAGTAATTTAGCTGAAAAATCAATTAACAATGTTCAGGAAGTAATAACAAGAGGAGCAAATGTTTTTGTTATTACAAATCAGGAATTACCTGACTTTGATTATAATGAAATTATTCATATACCTAAAACAAATACTCTTATTTCACCAATGTTATCAATTATTCCGCTTCAGCTATTTTCTTATTATATTGCAAAAGAAAAAAAATTAGATGTTGACAAACCAAGAAACCTTGCAAAATCTGTAACAGTAGAATAGGTACAATATTAAGTTGTAATCATTGATTAAATAATTGATTAATTATTTAGTTAAATAACTAATTAAAAGCTCATAATATAAATATTTCGTTATTTTTGCGAGGTGCTATGTGGGAACCGCTGAGGGCTGTTAAACGCGTAAGCGTTGTTACAGCGAAAGTAGGGAGAGCCTCGAGTGAAAATAAAAGAAATATTTTATATTATGAGATTCTATAATTTTATAGTTCTATAATTTTATAAGATTATATTAAATTCTATAATTAATATTTTTATTTTATCCTAATAATAATTTAATAAGTATTAATAGTACTGCTCCTGGAACTCCTAAAATTCCTACAACAATCGAAGTTATATAATTTAATCCTATATGAAAGCCGAAAATTTGCCCCTACTAGATTAATTATATATATTAAAACTCCACCTAGTATAGAATTAAAAACCAATTTTAAAATACTTTTTATTGGCAAAATAAATATTTTACCAAATAAAAATAAAAAACATATACATGCTAAAAACGTAATTACAGTATTATCCAAGTTTAATCACCTGTCCTTTGTTTAATAGTATGATTAAACTTATACAAATATTCTTAAGTTTATACCGCCTTTATTTCTTCTTTTCTAATTTCTATATCTTGCATTCTATCTATTATAATTCCACAATTTTTTGCTTTTTTTATTAAATAATCTAATTTTGATTGATAAGCTTTAATTTGATATAAATGAAAATCAATTAATCCCTCTTCTGCATATTCAAAATTATTTCTTATTGTTTTTAAATCATTTTTTGTTTCAATAATACTTTTTACAATTTCTCTTTTTTGTTCTTCTTCTGTCTTATCCTTAATTTTGTATTCCTTAATATAATATTCATACATAATTTTACCTCGCAGTTTTATGTTTTATTAGTATTATATACAAAAAAAAGAAAATAATACCTTTTGTTTATTAAATGTAAGAATTTCTATATAAAAAAATTTAATAAAGACACATTCATTTTGAATGTGCCTTTATTACGCTTGATAGGATTCGAACCTATGACTTATCTATAAATAGTAGATTGTTCTACCACTGAACTACAAGCGTACAGTAATTTAATTTTATTAAATTTTCTTTATTATAACATTATCAATTTAAATATGTCAAATAAATTTTTTTACGAAAGTTTTTCTATGTAATGGACAAATTCCATTTTCTTTTATTGCTTGTATGTGACTTGCAGTTCCATATCCTTTGTGTTTTTGGAAACCATATACAGGATACACTTCATCCCACTGCCTCATAATTCTATCCCTTGTTACTTTTGCAATAATTGAAGCTGCAGCAATAGAGTAGCATTTTGCATCCCCTTTTATTATAGATTTATATGGTATGCCTAATGTATCAATTTTTTCTAGTGCATCAACTAAGATTACATCTGGTTTACATTTTAATTGTTTTATAGATTCTGTTAAACCCTTTTTTGTTGCATTTAATATATTTATTTCATCTATCTCATTTTGACTAATAATACCTACTCCATAGCTAATTGCCTCTTTAATAATTTCTTCATATATTCTTTCTCTTTTTTTCTCTGATATTTTTTTAGAATCATTTACTCCTTCAATCATAGAATCTTTCGGCAAAATAACACTTGCTACAACTACAGGGCCTGCAAGTGGTCCCCTTCCTGCTTCATCTATTCCACATATATAATTTTTACCTTTTTTATAAAACTCGTTTTCTAACTCTTTTAAACCTAATAATCTTTGATTTTCCTTTTCTTTCATTTTTACAATTATCCCTTTCTAATGCACAAATCTGGGTTAGAAAAAAATTGTAATTATTTTTTAAGCCTTCTTTCTAACCTTCATATTTTATTTGTGATAAAGTATACAACATTTTTCCATCATTATTTTCAATTCCTTCACCATATATTACTTCTTCTGTTTCATAACATACATAGTAATTACTATCATATTCAATACTCTCTAAATTCATATCTTTTAAATCTTGTGATGATATTAAATAGTATTGTTTTTCTGAATCTACTCCATATTTGCTTGTATCTATTGAAGTTTCAGTTCCTATTAATTCATTTGTTTCATCAAAACTGTGCTTTTCTGCAATTGTTTTAATTTTTGCTTGTATTAAAAGCATATTTGTTTTAACATTTTCTACTTTCATCTTCGTTGTTATCCTATCTACAACATATGTTGTTGTTCCTGCAAGTAATATTAATATAACAATAGTTATTGCTAAAGCAACTAACGTGATTCCATTATTTTTATTCATTTTCATCTCTCCATTTCTTATAAAACTATTATAACTTTTTTTTTATTTTTTTTCAACATCTAAAAATAATTTAATATTTTTACAAAAATAAACAAATAATTCACATATTGTTCACAAAATTATTGTATGATATAATTGTTTTAGGTTATATTAATTATAATTTAGGAGGTTTAATTATGGAAGAAAATTCTAATTCAGAAGAAAATAAAAAAGAATATAAGCAAGTAAATTCTTATTCTGAAAAAAAGAAATCTAGCTTTGGAAAAAGTTTTGTTTTACCTTTTTTTAGTGGAATACTAGGTACAACTATGGTAATTGGTACTTGTTTTGGCATTCCTCAAATAAAAGAGAAATTAATAGGTTCAACTATTGTTAATACATCTAGCCAATCTAATAGTCCAGCAAGCACTGCAGTACCTATATCTCTTACCGAATATTCAGAAACTTCTACATATGTTGCATCAAAAGTATTGCCATCAATTGTAGGAATTACAATTGAATATTCTGTTACATCACCATTTGCTATGAATTTAACTCAAAATGCAAAAGCAACAGGTTCTGGAATTATTATAAGTGAAGATGGATATATTTTAACAAATAATCATGTTGTAAGTTCATCTAGTTCATCATCTTTTTATTCTGTTAGTGAAGCAACTAAAATTACTGTTAATTTATATAATGACAATACAGAATATGAAGCAAAAATTATTGGAACAGATTCTGTAACAGATTTAGCAGTAATAAAAATTGAAAAATCTGGTCTTACTGCTGCAACATTAGGTAATTCTGACGCAACTAAAGTAGGAGAATTTTCTATGGCTGTTGGAAATCCTCTTGGCATGCAAAGTAGTATTACATGTGGTGTAATTAGTGCTTTGAATAGGAAAGTTAAAGATTCTGATGGAAAAGAATATACTCTAATTCAAACAGACACAGCTATAAACTCTGGTAATAGTGGTGGTGCTTTAGTAAATGCAAATGGAGAAGTTATTGGTATTAATACTTTAAAACTTTCTGGAAGTGGAATTGAAGGTATGGGATTTGCAATTCCTGTAAATTTAGCTAAACCTATTTCTGAACAATTAATTCAGTATAATAAAGTAAAAAGACCTTATATTGGAATTTCTGGAATTAACATTGATAATTCTACAGCATCTTATTATAAATTAGTAGTTGGTGTTTATGTAAAATCTGTTGAAGATTTTTCTGCAGCTCAAAAAGCTGGTATAAAAGCTGGAGATGTAATTACAAAAATAGATGGAACTGAAATTAAAACTATGGATGAATTAAATAATATAAAAAACTCTCATAATATTGGTGATGAAGTAACTTTAACAATTCATAGAGATAATTCAGACACTGAAATTAAAGTTACTCTTGAAGAACAACCTTAAATAGTTAACAAATTATTCACTATTATTTCACACAATGGACAAAATACATTGTTATATTATAAATAATAAGTAAGTACTATTTATTTACTTATAATATAGGAAAATAGATAATTTCTATATGAAACATCCCCTTTTATTTTAAAAAAGTGAGCTTTAAGATTTATTAAATTGCTATTTAATAAAATCTTAGGCTCACTTTTTTTACTCAAAAACTATTATATCAATTTCTGATGTGCTATTCATATTTCCATAAGGATATAAAACATATAACATATTATTTTCTCCTAAAAAGAAATTAGTTGTATTTTCTATTTCATACATTGAATCATTTACATTTCGCTTATAAACATTATATCCTAGTTCTTTAAGTTTGTTTGCTTCATTGTTTGCATCATCTATTTTATTTTTTATTTCTTGCCTTACACCATCTTTTGATAAGCTTTTAAATTCTAAAACTTTTGGTAAAGTTAAGACCTCATTTGCAGATAAATTATAAACATAAGTTTTTACAATAACTCTCTGAGGCATGTCTGCTTCTTTTAATGTAGACTTTATAACTAATGATAAAATGTTAGAATTTATATATGCTTGATATTCAACAGTATATATAGTATTTTGTTCTGTTTTAGTTAATATATCTACTACTTTTGCTTGAAATATATTTTCAATTTCATTATTTATATTAGTTGCTTCATTAGAATTTATATTTATTGCTGGAATATTAACATTTAAAACATAATTGTTATCTTCCTTTTCCTTATTTTCATATTTAGTGTAAATCATATCCTTTGAATTATCTATTTTAGATAATCCTTGTATGTCATAAATTTGATAATCTATTTCATTTTTAAATATATTATTAAAATCTTTTAGTATTTTACCTTCTTCTACAATTGGTACATCTATTGGAGTATCTTTTACATCCTTTTTTTTAAAAAATTGCCAATAAATTCCATAATTAACAGCTATAATACATATTACAATAATAACTATAAATAAAACTTTTCTTTTACTCATTTTTTCTCCTTGTACTTCTTATTTTAATTTATTATAACATATTTTACTATAATTTAACAACAGTTATATTTAATTTTTGTAATATCTATTTTTACACTATTATATTAATTCTATTTCTATATCATGTAGTTGTCTATCATTTTCTAATTTTATTTCATTTTGAATTTTTAATTCTCCATTTATAATGGTCTTAACCTGTGGACCAGTTTTTAAATTTGGATTTTTTACTTTTATATGATATAGAGTATTTTTATACCTGTACTTTATTTCATATTCCTTCCATGTACTTGGTATACTTGGACTTATCTTCAAATAACCATTTTCTATTTTTAAACCTAATATATACTCTATACCTGCCTTATACATCCATGAACTAGAACCAGTATACCATGTCCATCCACCTCTACCTTGCAAATTAGACGTGCTATAAATATCTGCAGCTATTACATAAGGCTCTACTTTATATTTTTTACTTGCCTCTTTTGTTCTTGCATGTTCAATTGGATTTATCATTCTAAAATATTCAAAAGCTTTTTCTCCAAATCCTAACATGCTCATTGCAATAACTGCCCATATGGCAGCATGTGTGTATTGTCCACCATTTTCCCTTACACCTGGCAAATATGCTTTAATATATCCTGGCTCTAAATCTCCATTTTCAAATGGTGGATCTAGTAGCTTAATTATTCCATTTTCTTTGTCTATTAAATGATTTTCTAAGCTTTCCATTGCAATATATTTTTTGTCATTGTCTCCTGCTTTAGATATAACAGACCAACTTTGCGCAATACTATCTATTTTACATTCTTCATTTTCTATACAGCCTAATATTTTTCCATCATCTGTAAATGCTCTTTTATACCATCTACCATCCCATGCATTATTATTTAACACTTTTTTTAAATTATTTTTAATTTCTTCATACTTAATAGCTCTTTCATCATCATTTCTTTTTTTGCAAATTGGTATAATTTTATCCAAAATTGCATATAAGAAAAAACCAAGCCATACACTTTCTCCTTTTCCTTTGTTTCCAACTGTGTTCATTCCGTCATTCCAGTCACCTGAACCTATTTTGGGTAGCCCATTTTCTCCAAAATCTAATGATTTATCAATTGCTTTTATTATATGAGTATATATATTTGCTTTTTTATCAGATTCTGGGTAAAAATCATATTTTTCGTCTTCACCACTTTTTAAAACTTCTCCTTGTAAAAATGATGTTTCTACATTTAATATATCCTCTGAATTTACATACTTTATATATTCTACTGTTACATATACAAGCCATAACAAATCATCTGAAAATCTTGTTCTAATTCCTCTTTTTGTCTCATTATGCCACCAATGTTCTACATCTCCTTCTATAAATTGATGTCTGCTGTGCTCTATAATTTGGTCTTTCATTAAATTATCAGATAGATATTTTATTCCTAAAGTATCTTGAAGCTGATCTCTAAACCCAATTGCTCCACCAGATTGATAAAATGCAGATTTTGCCCATAACCTACATGCTATAGTTTGATATGCTACCCAACCGTTTAATAAAATATTGGTTGATTCAACTGGTGTCTTAACTTGCACTTTTCCAAGTATTTCTTCCCAATATTTCTTAACTTCTATTTGCTCATTATTAACATTTTGAATTTTAGAATATTTATATACCATAGTTTGTGCTTCATTTTGATTTTCTGCTTCTCCTATCATTAATGTTATTTCTTTTGTTTCAAATGATTCTAAATTTAACTCTATTTCTATTGCAATTCCTGCTTCACTTCCAAAAGAATTCTCATTTCCTAAACTAATTTTATTTATACCTGCAGGATTTGAAATATCTCCATTTCCTACAAAAGCTTTTTTTCTACCAGTAAAAGATTTAATTGTTTGGTTAGATGAAATATACATTATTTTTGAAATATCATTTTCATATAAATTTTTTACAGTTACCAAATTTAATTTAGAATTAAAATTTGTATCTAAATAGTAACTACTAATGTTTTCATCTTCTCCAAGCACTGGTTTAATATAATATACAAGTTTTAAATTTCTTTTACTTGGCATTGTATTTCTTAAAGTTACCTTATTTATTTTTATACTATCATTTTTTGGTACAAAAATTTCTTGTGTTTGAACAATACCAAAACTTGAGTGATAAACATTTGCATATCCAAAACCATAGGTTATATAATAATCATTTTCATCTGACATTGGATTTAATCCCATAGACCATGTTTTATCTATTTGTTTATCTTTTAAATAAATAATTTCAGATGGCATATCTATTACAGAATCATTATTCCATGCAGTTAGTCTATTTAACCTACTATTTTTGCTCCATGTAAAACCTCCCTGATTACTAGTTACCATACATCCAAATTTTTGATTTGATATTATATGACTCCATACAGTTGGAGTTTTATTTTCTTTATTTATTTTAATAATATATTCTTTTCCATTTTCTGAAAATCCACCATAACCATTGTAATATTTAAGTTTTTCCATATCAATATTTGGATGACTTACTTCAAATTCTGGAATAGGATTTTTTTGTATATTTTCATCCATTATTTCTTTTATCGATTCTAAATATTCTGACTCGATATCATCAAGTATTGCTTTTAAAGTACCACCTTTAGCATCAATTATAATGTTTGCTCTCATTTTTAGCAAATCTTTTTCTTCTATTTCATTTTCATTTAAAAGATAAATTCCTCCACTTACATTTTCTAAATAAGATAAATTATGATTTTCAATTAGCCTATATACATTTTGTTTAATATATTGTTCATATATATTTTCTTCCTTCATTAAAATTACTAAGTCAATAAATATATTTTTGGCTCTAAAATATTCGTATGCTTTTAAACATTCTTCTAATATATAGCTATCATTTAATTCTTTTATTTCCATTAATATAATAGGTAAATCACCAGAAATTCCAAATTTCCATAAATCACTTTGTCTAAAGGTTTTGCTTACATTTTGCATATTATATATTTTTTTAATATCAGTTGGAAATACAATGTAAGATAGTAATTTTTGAAACACTTCTATATCTTTTCCTGTTATTCCTAAATATCTTACTTCTTCTTCTATTTTTGCTTTAGATAGTTCAAATACCCTTTCTACAATTTCTGCATTTTCATATTTTTTAATATTTTTTTCTACCTCATCTTTCTCTTCTGAAACAGTAATTATTAAATTTAAGCATACACTTTTTCCCGCTTCTACCTTTACTGTTTTTCTCATAGCTATACATGAATTTACAGCTAATCCTAAAAATTTTGAAAATGGCTTTGAATCTTCTATCATTTTTGGTACTTTTATTTTACCTGCTTCATATAATTTTTCTTTATCTATTTCATATTCTAGTTCACCAATTGTATTTTCTTCATTAGTATATAAATTTGTAGCTAAATATAAATCTTGTGTATCTCCTCTTTTATTTCTTTTAACTAAAATTGAATTACTATTTTCTAATTTTTCATATTTTAAAAACAAATTATTAAATGCCATGTGTGCATAATCTTGTTCTTTTTTAGACAAAACTGGTTCCATTAAGCTACTTACTTCTACTATCTCATCTTGACTACCATTATTTTTTAAAATAATTTGTCTTATCTCTACATTTTCTTCTGGTTCAACAACAACCTTCATTTTAGTTTCTATCATTTCATCTTGCCTTACATATTCTGCATTATCTGGTGAAAATGCTATTGTAAATTTATCAGGCTTTGCAATATTTGAATCAATTCCAGCTGACCATATTTTTTTAGAACGTATATTTTTAAAGAAAAATAAAATTCCCTGTGAATAATCTGATGTATTTTTATAACGGTTTACTAATATATCCTTATACATACTAAATCCATTACCTTTTTCATCTAATGCAACAGTATAATTTCCATTTCCAATTACATTTGTATAATTTAAATTTGGATTTAGCTTGCTATAAACTCTTTTAGTATAACTTTGATAACCTACATATTTTATCTTTTCGATTTTTTCTTTTTTCTCCTTTGTAATAATCATATCTTCTGGCATTCTTTCTTGTAGTAAAATATCAATTGCCCTCATCTCTGGATTATCCATAAATCTTTTTTCTAATATCTTTTTGTTAAACAAATTATTAATACTAAGCAGTATTAAAGCCTGATGATGAGCCATGTAAGTTTTAACTGGCATACCTTTTTCATTTTCTAAAATACGATACGGCGTATAATCTATTGATTCATAAAAACCATATTTTCCATACATTCCTTGTCTTTCCAATTCTTTTAAATTATTTACTACTTCTTTTGGTTTTTCACAAATTGCAAGTATGCTTGCATAAGATGCAACTACTAATTCATCTGCAAGTCCTCGTTTTAATCCAAGCCATGGAATTCCGAATGCTTTATACTGATAATTACCATTTAAATCTTTTAAATAAAAAGCAGATTCAGATATTCCCCATGGAATTCCTAGTTTTTTTGCATATTTTTCTTGACTCATAATTAAAAACTTAGATGACTCATCTAAAAGACTTCCTTCGTAGTGTGTCATATTTATATTTGGCATTAAATATTCAAATGCAGTACCAGACCATGAAATTAAACCTTTATATTCGTCTAATACAGTTAAAGTTCTACTTAAGTTATTCCAATGTTTTGGTGATATATCCTTTTTAGCAATTGCTACATAACTTGCCTGCCTTGCTTCTGAGGCTAGTAAATCATAATATGAATTTGTAAGTTTGTTTTCTTCTACATCATATCCAATTGAAAACAATCTCTTTTTTTCATCATATAAAACTGCAAAATTTGTATTTGTTATTAATTTATCTACCAATTTAATCATGTTTGCTATTTTTTCATTTGTATTAATAGATAATAAAAATTGTTTTAAAGTATATAAATATCCTACAAAATTACCACTATCTACTGTAGAAATATATCTTGGGTTTAGTGGTTTTAAGGTTCTAATATTATACCAATTATATAAATGTCCATTCCATTTTGGTAAAATTTCAATTGTAGATAGTACTTTTTCTAATTTTTCAATTGCTTCTTCTTTACTTATTAAATTTAAATCAAAACTAGATACAATACAAAGCAAACTAAGTCCAATATTAGTGCTAGAAGTTCTATCTACAATATTTATTTTTCTGTCTTCTTGATAATTGTCTGGTGGCAAAAAATTATTTTCCTCGTTCATATAAGTATTAAAATAATCCCATGTTTTTTTACCAATTTCTAATAAATATTCTTGTTCTTTTTTATCTAACTTATTTTTAGCATCCTCTATATTTTTTTCCTTACTTATATTTTGCATAATAAGTGGAATAGAAATCCACAATATTCCTAAAATATAAAATCCTATTTTTAATGCCAAATCATCTATCTTTATACCTGCATAAATTACTAAAATTCCTACAATTATATTTACAAAGCATTGTTTTACATATGAAAAAATTGAACCATCTGCTTGTTTTTCCGCTTCTTCTGATGTTGTCCACTCTAGCAAATGTTTTTTTGATATTTTCATACGATATATTGTTTTTAAAATTGCTTCTAAACTTATATATGCTTTATGTGGAACTAAACCTAAGTTTAAAATCCCCCTTAAAAAACTTGCTCCGCAAATTTCCTATTTTTTTCTCGAATGTTTTTTGTTTTTTTTGTCCTTCTTTTTTAAATACAATATGATTTAAAATTTCTAATATTGTAGGCATAAATACAGCTATTATATTAACTAAAAGCAATATTTTTGCATTAAACTTAATATTTATAATTTTAAATAAAATTGCAATAAAAACAGAAATTACAATGTTAATTTCTAATATACTTCTTCTTAAATTATCAAATATTTTAAACTTAGAAAGTATGCTTAGTGGATTTTCCTTTATCTCGTCTTTACTGTTTCGTACTTTCTTTTTAAGCCACATTGCAATTTGCCAATCACCACGTATCCATCTGCTTTGTCTACTTATAAAAGAAAGATATTTAGAAGGGTACCCATCCATTAGTAATATATCTGTAACTAAAGCACATCTTAAATAATTTCCCTCAAGCAAATCATGACTTAATACTGTATTTTCTGGTATTGCATGTTTTAAGATTTTACTAAAAACTTGAAGGTCATATATACCCTTTCCTGTAAATATACCTTCTCCAAAATTATCTTGGTATATATCAGAAATAGCATTGGTATATGAATCTGTTCCTCCTAAACCTCCAAATATTTTAGAAAAAATGCTTTTTCTACTTGCCTCCAAATGTATTCCGACTCTTGGTTGCATTAGTGCATGTCCATCTATAACTACACTTTCTTCTTTATTTAATACTGGAGTATTTAGTACATGCGACATTGCTGCAACTAATTCTAATCCACTATTTAAAACTAAATCTGTATCTGCATCTAAGGTAATAATATATTTAATGTTTGGTACATTTTCTTTGTTATTTTCTATGCAATCTTTAATAGTATTTACTTTAAATTCCTTGCCAAATGGCATTTTAAAGCTACTATTTTTTTCATTCATGCAATTTATAACAAATTCATTAAATTGCATTAATAATCCTCTTTTTCTTTCCCATCCTAAAAAGCTATTTTCACTATCTATCCAGTTTCTTTGTCTATATATAAAATGAAATTTTGGAAATGAAAAATTATTATATTTGTTATTTAAATTTTGAATTTCCTCTAAAGCTGCTTTTATTATTTTATCATCATTTTCAATTGTTTCTCTTTTTTCTGATGTACAGTCACCAAGTAAAGCAAAATATAAATTTTCACTTTTATTTGCTAAATAAAATACTTCCAACTTTTTAGATAATTCTTTTGCTTTTTCTTCATTATTTATAATCGTAGGAATAACTACAATTGTAGCTCTATCTTTTGGAATTCCATTTAAATAATCCATTTTGGGAATTAGTTTTGGTTTTACAAATTTTCCAAGTAAATACTGAACAATTTGCGTTATAATCTCTGCTGTAGGAATATAACAAAAAAAAGATGTAATTATTGCAACAATAATATTTTTCAGCTTCCAATAAACTAAGCTACCTATTAAAATTGTAAGTATTAAAGAAACTAAAAAAATACCTGTAATATAATTTATTACATTTTTATCTAATACTTTTTTTGTAATATTATTTATAATGCTTTTTTTCTTAATTTCTAAACTTTCAATTAATTTATTTATTCCTTTATCAATTAAATAATACCCAATATGTGCCTCTTTTTCACCCTCATGCATATTTTGTTTTGCAAGATTTAAAATTTTTTTTGCGATATAAACTTCTGATATTTTTGTTTTTTCTGCTAAATATTTAATTCTTCCTCTATAATATTCTTTAGTTTTATAATCCATTTTTTCATATACATTTGCAGGATCTTTTTTTAAAATTTCTTCAACACCATTTATATTTTCAAATATTTCAATAATGTTCATTCTTTGAACTTCTTTAATGCTACTTATACAATTACCCATTGATACTTTTTTTAGTGCAATATCAAAATGTTCTTTTTGTATAATTTCTGCAGTTGTTGTTCCTAATTTATTTACCTGTTCTTCTAAAATAGCCAAATATGGTATTGCATTTTTTCCATATTTTTTTAGTTTATATGATAAATGCTCAATAAATGGATATTTCATTTGTTCTATTTGGTTTAACTTTTCTTTATATTCTCCATATATTTTAAAAGATAATTTATCCTTTGACTTTTTTTCTACTAATCTTTCAATAATATTTTCTGCTTTATATTTTTGAATTTGAGAATAATATATTTTTTCACATATGTTTCTTATTTTTTCTATTAATGCAATTTGAAAAAAAACGCCTATATTCCATATTTCATCCATATTTAAAGTTTTTTTCTTTTGATATGCTTCAAGCATGCCTTTTAAATTTTCTTCATTAATTTGTCCATCTGTATATGCCACAATTTCTGATGCTAATACATAGATTCTAGCATATCCTTTATACATACCATTAGCAAGACCTAAAAATTTGCAATATTTACTTTTGCTTAAATTTTTTATTACTTCTTGATATGCCTCTTCTATAATATAATAATTATCTAAAATCCATTCACCTGCTGGGTGCACTAAAAAATTCATTTTTAAATGCTGAGATAATATATGATATGTTCTTGTTATAAATTCAAAATTTTCTTTTAATCTTAGAATAGGATACGTATTTTTATCTGAGCTATTTTGCAATATATGATCAGACGCAATTTGTTCTAAATAACTATTTAACTGATTTTTATCTAAAACTGCACCTTTAATGTTCAAACTGCTAACTAATTTCAAAATATTCACCTCTTTTTTGAAATTAGTTTTTACAATTTTTACATAAATTATGCAAGAGGGTGTCCTAAAATAGGAACCCGAAAGCAAAAATTCCAGTGAGAAATCGCTGGAATTTTTGTGTAAAAAATTT
>CANRMR010000032.1 GCA_947631785.1 uncultured Clostridia bacterium
AATCAATATGGAGGTTGGAGAATTGGTATTAGAAGTTTAGATAATAAAAGATATTATTACTATGCTCATTTACGAAAGGATCATCCATATGCTTATAATTTGTGTGAGGGTGATATGGTTTCTGCCGGTGATGTTATTGGATATTTGGGAATGACTGGATATAGTACTAAGGAAAATGTAAATAATATTAATGTTCCTCACTTGCATTTTGGTATTCAGCTAATATTTGATGAAAGCCAAAAAGATGGTGTAAATCAAATTTGGATAGATGTTTACCAGATAATTGAATTTTTGCAAAAAAATAAATCCGAAGTTTATCTTGATAGAGAATTAAATGAATATTTTAGAAAAGAATAGCCGATTTTAAAGATTTTTCTTTAATCGGCTATTTTTTATATTATATACCCTTCTTCATCTGCCTTGTTTTTTACTGATTTTAAATCTTTCCAAAACTCTATTTTTTTTCCTTCATCTCTTAATAGTGCAGCAGGATGCCATGTTGGCATATATAGTATTCCTTTTCTTTCAATCCATTTTCCTCTTGCAGAGGTTATTCCTAATTCTTTTCCAAGAATGTTTTTTAATGCAGTACTTCCTAATAATACAATAATTTTTGGTTTAATTAAAATAACTTGATTTCTCAAATAATCTAAGCAACCACTTGCTTCATCTTCTTGTGGCACTCTATTTGCAGGTGGTCTGCATTTTACAATATTGGCTATGTATACATTTTCTCTATTTATCCCAAGGCCAATAAAAGCCTTATTCATAAGTTGTCCGTGCTTTTCCGACAAATGGTAAGCCTTGAGTATCTTCATCTGCTCCTGGACCTTCTCCTACAAACATAACATTTGCTTCTCTATTTCCTTCGCCAAAAACTATATTTTTTCTATTTGTATATAATTTGCATTTTTGACAATTCTGAATTCCTTGTTCCAGTTCTTCCCAAGTATTGTACATTCTACATTCTCCTATTAGTTATATTCAAATATACATTTTTATTGCTGTTCTGCATTTGTATTAGTATTTGTAGTAACTACTGAATTATTCACTGTATCACTAGTTGTGTTATTCATATAGATTTTTGCTACTGAATATATTATCATACCGATTATTGCCAATGAAACTATTATACCTAAAATTCCTGTAGAAATACCAGTTAAAACCATTTTATTATTCTCTTTTTTTGCTTTTAATTTTTTTGATGAAACTATTCCTAAAACAACTGCGATAATTCCGAAAACTATTGAAATATATAATAAATTCCCATTAATTAATCCAATAAAGCTAAAGACTAGCGAACATACACCTAATATGCTACATGAGGCATATGTAGCCATACCATTTTTTATTTCATCATCAGGTCTATTTAAAATTTTTTGCTTTTCCGTTTCAAATTCTTCTGGTGTCATATCTCCATTATCTTTCAATCTTTTTATTATTTCTAAGTCTTCATATTTTCCCATTATAATTTTCCTCCTTACAATGCGATAACTATACTTTATTAGCACTTCTAACCACTTATACCTTAATGGAACAAGTTATTTATTCTAGCCCTGAAAACCATGGACCTTGACCATCTTTACCAGATGTAGTACATCCATCCATATATTTATCTATAATTTTAGCGATGATTGTATAATATCCTACATAATGACTATTTGTATAGTTATAGTATATAATATATCAAAATTTTGTTTTTGTAAATTATTTAAAAATATGCGAAAAACCGTTCCCTTGTCTACTTGATAGGTAAAATATTTAAAATTTACGTATCGGATTATATACTATCTTATTTTATTTTTTTCTACTTATTCTATAATATCAGATGGTAAACAAATTATGGGACGACATGCACAATTAAAATTATAGTCATCATTGCCCACACAGCCACCACACCACACATCCACCATAACGCGAGGACCTTCGTAAGAAGGCGAAGCCAACCAGTATCCAGCACATTTGTTCCATTCGCCTTGGTGTGGGTAATATAATGTGTCTGAATAACCTGGTGTATTTAACACACCGAAATCACCGTATTGATAGTTTGCATAATATCCTCCTGTACTATTTTTTGTTGGGTGCATCTGATTATTGGGATATTTTTCATTCCAACTTTTTGCATATAAGTCTATTGTTGGACTTCCTTGCGCGTATATTTTATCATCTGTTGTACTAGTATAATCATAGTTTCTTCCATTTATACTTACTTTTAATAAACCACTCCAGTTTGTTTTCGTTGTCAATGCATTTATTAAATTTTCTCTGTTATTAGAAATTGCGGTATACTCATCTTTTTTTATTATTCCATTTATATCATTTATCGCTTTATTGGGTAGGTAATCTCCTAATATTAAGTATGTATAATCTCCTTCTTTATAAAATACTTTCCAATTATTTAATTCTACTCCATTTAATGTTGTTGTTAAGTTTGCTGTATCTCCTATTTTTAGGTTTGAGTCTTTTAATTTCTCAGTTCCTGTTACAGAAACTGATACTGTAACCTCTTTCCCTGCATCCTGTACATCAATTTTATCATTTTCATCTACTTCACTATCTTCTGTTCCTGTTATATATGGCCAATTCCACATTATTGTTTCATCATGTAATCTATCTGTATCTGCTGTTCTATATGGTACATATTTTGATATATATATTGTTGCTACTCTTGGACTTTCATCTGTTCCTTCTCCAGTTACTTGTGGTTTTATTAGTTTTTTATCCGCTGTATATAACAACATATTTTTAGGAAAGTTTGTTATTGTTACAACTAAATAATATTTTAAATCAACTTCCGTTGTTGTTGTGTCTATCACTATTGGCAATTCCCCATTTGTTCCGGGTGCTAATTTTCCTTCTTCTACATATTTATATTCATCTGTTCTTGTTAATGCAAGTAGTGTTTTTCCTGACTCAGTTGTTCCTTCTTTTAACTCAAAATGCCATTTTGCAACTTGTGCTGTTGCCTCTCCTCCTTTTAATGAAATGTATTTTGACCATGCATAAAAGCCTATTATTGATGACACTACTATTATTGTAATTAGTATTATCACAATAAAAATTAATGATATATTTGTGTTTTTACATTTGTTTTTCACTTAATATTCCTCCTCTTAATTTTAATAAATATGCTTTTAATTATTAGATTTTTTCTATTATTTTAATATACATAATAGTTCTTTATTTGATAATACTATACTTTTATTACCGAATTCGCTGAACATACTTTTTTGATTAGATTTTCCTCTCTTTATTTTGTTTTACAAATATTACTCACTTTATTATCAATATATCATATTTTATGTTTGTTTACAATTATTTTCAAAATTATTTTCCAAAACGGTTTGTGTCAAGTAAATCTCACATAAATTTGACATTTTTCTTAAATATCTCTAATTTCTTTTTTTATCATCTTCACAAACTCTTCAATTCCAACATTAACAACATCTTCACTACCTAGCTTACGATAGCTTACACTATTTCCTTCAACCTCATTATTTCCAATAACTAAAGTATATGGATTTTTCATATCTACACTCATTTTAATTTTTTTACTCATACTTTCACTACCATTATCATATTCTACTCTAATATCTTCATCTTCCAAAATCTTTTTTATTTTTCTACAATACTCATCATGATATTTAACATTAACTGGCACTATATTAACTTGTACAGGTGATAACCATACTGGTAAAACTCCCTTGAATTGTTCTAGTAACAATACTAAAAATCTTTCATAAGAACCAAGAATAGCTCTATGAACCATTACTGGAGTTTGCTTTTCTCCATTTTCATCAATATAGAATAATCCAAATCTTTTTGGAGTAGAAAAATCAACTTGAATTGTTGGTATTTGCATTTCTCTACCTAAAGCATCTTTAAACATAAAGTCTAGTTTTGGGCCATATAAAGCTGCTTCACCTTCACATCTTTTTGTCAATGGGGACGGAGAATTTTGACACATATCAAAAAAATGAATTTCCTTACATGTTTCGACAAGAATATTCAAAGTAATATGCTAAAATATTAATCGAATAATTTTTTCTAATATATTTTTTCAAAATTGATTTTCTTTCTAAGGAGGCAATATTATATGTCAAGATATCCAAGAAATTTTTTAAAAACCTCTTATTTCCATATTATGACTCAAGGCATCAATAAAAGTTACATATTTGATAAAGCAGAAGATATAAAGTTCTATATAAAAAATATGTACCAATTAGTAAAAGAACATCATATTAGAATAATAGCTTATTGCATAATGAATAATCATGCACATATACTGATAGAAGCTCAATCTGTAAACGAACTTAGTAAATATATGCAACGATTAAATACAAGGTATGGAAAATATTATAACAAAAAGTATCAAAGGGTAGGATATGTATTTAGAGATAGATACAAATCCGAAGGAATTTATGGTGAAAAACATTTATATAGTTGTATAAAATATATTTATGATAATCCTGTAAAAGCTGGTATTTGTCAAAGGGCAAAAGAATACCCTTACTCAAATTTTAAAGAGATAAATAAAGATCTGGATGACAATTATGTATTTATAGATATAGATGATAATAAAGAAACAGCTCACCAAGACATAATAAATAACTTTTTAATAGAAAATAATATAAAGCAAATTGATTTAAAAAACAATAACAATAAAATAAAAGAACTTATTATTATGTTGAAAGAAAAACATCATATTTCACTACGAAAAATCGCAAAAGAATTGGGCTTGAATAGAGAAGTAATAAGAAGAATTTACAATAAATAAAAAAGTGTGTCAAAAATCTCCGTCCCCATTGACATTTTCTTAACTTACACAATAAATTGAAAAGTGTTAGGAAAAATGTTAGGAAATCTGCAATTTTAAAATTAAAACACCAAGTTCTGATTTCTCGAAATACTTGGTGTTCTAATGGTGCAGATGGGCTAATTTTTATTAGCCATAAATCCTTGTATTTAAAGCCTTTCAAGCTTTAACATTCTCATCCCGGTATGACCGGGACAGTTTTTCTATTAAATTATAAACTAATTTCTAAACCTTTTTCTATGTTATTTTTATTTAATTGTTCAATATCATTTTTGTTTGATATTTCGGCATTTTCATCATTTATATTATTAAATTCCTTATTATATTTCTCATTTACTTTAGCCATGTATTCACTATAATTATTAATTTGATGACGTTGATAGTAATCAAAAATATCACCGTAAATATTAATTGTAGTCTGAATATTAGCATGTCCTAAAATCTTCTGTATCACTTCCATAGGCACACCTGCCTCAATACATCTTGTTGCAAATGTATGCCTAAGCATATGCACATTTACATCACTTGTTTTTTCATTAACAAAGTGGATTCCTTTATTTTTAGATTGTTTCTTATGTTTTACAGTAATAACCTTTAATCCAGCATTTTTACATATTCTTTTAAATGCACCATTTATTTGACTATTACTATAAAATTTGCCATCTTTCCTAACGAACAACAAATTATTCTTATTTGAATTCATTTCTTTAATAGCATTATCAATAACTTCTCTTGATGTAGTAATTAAATCCAAAACTCTTTTACCATTTTTAGTCTTAGTTGTTTTACCAACAATCACTTTTCCATTTTTATCTTTAGTCATAGTCTTTGAAACAGATATAGTTCCAAGTCCTTCATCAAAATTAATATCATTAATATTTAATGCCAATACCTCTCCTATCCTCATACCTGTAAATAAGGCTAGTAATAACATATTATTATAAGGTGAATAATGTTCTTTCATATACTTCACTAAAATATATTCTTCCTTTCTAGTAAAAGCTACAACATCCTTATCTTCTTTATAACTCTTTGGCTTTTTTATAAAGTCATAATCCAAAAGTATATTCTCTTTTATATATTTCCTTCTATAAGCCTCATCAAAAGCTTTTTTTATAATACGATATTCCTTATCTAAAGTAGAGTTAGATTTTACTCTTTCACTTTCTAAAAATCTTTCAATTTCAGTTTTAGTAACATTTTGAATTGGTTTTAATGTAAAATTATAAGCACTACATGCCTTTATAGACTGCATATTTCTAATGTAACCTGGACCTTTAGTATCTGAATTTTTGTATTTCTTTTCCTCTAATTCTGTTGCAATTACTATAATAGATCTTTCATTTGGTTGATAAATTGTTTCTTTTATTCCCTGTTCTTTATTCTTTACAAACTGCTTTTCCAATTTTTCACGAACCTCTTCTCTACTCTTACCACCGAAAGATTGTCTTATAGTTCTACCAGTATTTGCATTTTTTCCAAGTTTTAATAAATTGCCTTCATATTCTTCATATATTTTAAATTTATCACAACTTTCTGCATTTCTACAATTTCTACATTTTGAACATCTGTCCATAGTTTCTTTGTTTCTTCTGTTTAAGCAAAGATTTTTATGATTGCATTGTTCGCAAGTAAAACACATTGGTTTCCTTGGATTTTTAATTAGTTTTTTTCTTTCTCTTTTGTGTATTGAATAGTGAATTCCCTCCACAAAATCTCTCCTGCTCATTTTTCCTCCCTTCAAAAATTAAAGGGAATGTCTTGCAGTTTTCTGTTATTCTATGTTATAATGTTTTCGTCGTTAAACATAGGAAGACATTCCCATGTGACTTAAGGAGATTTAGAAGTGCCATTTCTAAATCTTCTTTTTTTGTTTCATGACAATATATGCCTAGTACTCATATACGCTTTTAAAGCATTTGCTTCCACACCAAAACCTCTGCCATACTTTTGTGCTGGGAAATCAGCTCTGTGAAATAACTCTAAACATTTTACTTTTCCAATACGAAATATTTTGCAAACATCATCTGTTGTGTAAATTGTTGGCAAGATTTTTTCAGATACATTTACATCTTTCATTGGCTTTTCCTCCTTTCTTATAATCTCGTTTTTCCCACTTTTTTCCTTATTTCTATTGCATATTTTGCAATTTTGTAGTATCATTAATTTAAGTAGTGAGAAATTTTACTTTATTTATTTCATTGTCATTATACACTCACATTTTGCAAAAGTCAATACAATATTATAAAAAATATAAAATTTCTCACAATAATACAGAAGGAGGTAAAAAAGAATGCCTTTAAAAGCACTAACAGGAAATGCTTCAGGCTTTTTTATATGGTTTGATATAGCTAACAAAAAAGAATATTATGCAACACCAATAAACCATTATCGTAATAAAATAGTACATATAAAAAATTCTAAATATCGCCATATCTTTTATGACCCACATTTTTCCATACCCAAAGCAAGTCCAAAAAGAAATCAGACTGCTGTTAATAAGCATTTCATAAAGACAAAGTTGTTGGATATGGAAGATCCATTTGAAGAACAATTAGGAAGATTAGTTATTAATTTCATAAATTGTAGATTAGATACATATGAAAATGCATATAGAGATTTTTTCTGCTTATATGGATTTGAATTGTTAAGTAATACAAAGATTAAAACAAAAGACCAAAAAAACAATCAACTAAAAATAGATTACGAGAGTCCGGATGATTTTAAAAGAATAACAAGACATTATTTTGATTCAGCTCAACGCAATTTGATAAAATTACAAAACCAGTTTAAAGATTGTATTAATTATGTATATAACTTAAATAATAATGGAAAAGATGAGAACTATAACCATATAACTAAGTTTCAAGCATTTGCAATAAAAAATGATATGATTAAGTATTCTGAAAAAGTTGATATGCTGTATGCTACATCTCCTATTTTTAATAACAGCCTTCAACATGTAAAACTTTCGGAATTGAATAAACTACTTAATAAAGATGAAATTAATATTCAAACAGGAAATAAATACTCTAGTTTAGAGTTAAGTAGTATTCTTTTTGTAGTTCTAAATGAACTTATTAATAATAATATTACTATAAAAATTTGTAAAAACTGTGGAAGATATTTTATTCCTTTAAATAGACATGCAGAAGTTTATTGTGATTTACCACATATTAATAATACTAAAAAAACTTGTAGGGAATTAGGAGCTCGTACATCATATACTAAAACAATTAATGAAGTTGAGGGATTATTGATATATAGAAGAACATATCAAAAGAGATTGATGGAATTATCAAGAAATGTTAATGCCACAGATGAAGAAAAAGAAAAGTTTAATACTTGGAAAAAATCTGCTCAAAGCAAGATAAAGGAATTTAAAAGTGGTAAAATAGATGAAAAAGAATTAAATGATTGGATGATAAAAAATAGAGATTTTTAATTACATATTAAAATTTTATAAAGATTGGAGTGACTGTATGATAGAAATTAAAAATTTTGATAACTGGATTGAAGATAAAGAATCTGGTAAGTTTGGTAGTGGTGCAAGTGAAAAAATTTGGCTTATAAATCTAGAAACTAATGAAAAAGGGCTTTTTAAATTTCCTAAAGTTAAGACAGATGGAACAATAACAGGCGAATACTGGGCTGAGAAATTAGCTGAAGAATTAGGTAACTTAATTGGTATTGAATGTGCTAGAGTTGATATAGGTACATATAATCGGAAGAATTGGCTCAATGAGTTATAGTTTTGTAGGCTCTACTACTTCATTAATTGAAGGAGTTGAATTTATTTTAGGAAAGTATCCTTATTATGATAGAGATTCTTTAACTGATACATATTCTAATACACCATATTCAGTTCAAATGATTTTAGAAAGTATGAAAGGAATATTTGAAATTGGTGTTTTAGCAAAAATATTATTATTCGATGCACTTATAGGAAATAGTGATAGACATCATAGTAACTGGGGAATTACTGAAAAAAAAGGCTTTTTATCATTAGGTAATGGTGTAATACCAGCCAATGCATTATATTTAAGCCCTTTATATGATAATGGCTCATCACTATGTTCATATATTAATGAAAATGATATAGAAACAATTTTAAGAGATAAAATGAAATACGAGTCAATTATAAATACAAAATCAAAATCTGCCATTGGCTGGAAAGACATACGACCTATTAGACATTTGGAATTGATTAAGAATTTAAGTGATGAATACTATGACGAAACTGTTTACTTTGTAAAAAATATCAATGAAAAAGTAACAGTAAAATCAGTGAAAGATATTTTAAATACTTTTAATGATAATATTATAAGCCCAAAAATGAAAATGCTGTTAAAGAATTTTATAATTGATAGAAAGAATAGAATTATTGAGATATATAATTTAGAAAGCGAGGAGTAAAATGGAAAAGGATTTAGTATATTTAGTTTGGACAGATGTAAATACTGGAAATAAATATAAAGTTGCAGAATTGTATAAACAAGATAATACCTTTTATTTTAAATACATTTTAGAGAATGTTAAAGAAGCTCAAAAAGTTGGATTTAAATTACTTGTTGCATTTCCTCAAATTAATGCTCTATATGATAATCCAAGATTGTTTGCTAATTTTGCAGCAAGATTACCAGAGCCAAATAGACCTGAAATTAAGGAGATTTTAGCTACTTACGGAATGACTGAATATGATGATTTTGAGTTATTAAAAAGAAGTGGTGCTAAACTTCCTACGGATGATTATGAATTTGTAAAATAAAACTATATAAATAAAAACCAATTGTAGCATTACTCGTTATAGTAATGAATTCAATTGGTTTATTTTTAACTATGCTCTTTTAACAACTTTTCCTTCGCAGGAAGTAACAATTCTTCTATTGAAACATCTAAAGCAATAGATAAAGCACAAATTTCATAATCACGAACTGTTCTTTGATTATTTTCAATCCTATGTAAGCTAGTAACTGGTATATTTACACCTAATAGCAATAATTTATTTGAAAGTTTTTCAAAAGATAAATTTTTATCTATTCTTATTTTTCTTAATGTATTTCCTATAACATTAAGATTATCTTCATATTTTCCACAATTTTTCATTGAAACCCCTGTCTTTTCTAATTATATTCTTGATTATCAAGTTTAAAAAAATTATAGAATAAATGGCGTTTTTCCTTATTGACACTGGTGTGAAAATATGGTTAAATAAATTTGTACAAATGATGTGGAGGATTGATTTTTATGGAGAATGATAAAATAAAAAAGAAGGGCTTGACAAAAGCAGTTATTATATTAGCTGTATTAGTTGTTATAGCTTTGGGAGCTGGTTATGCTTATGCAAAATATGTAACATCAAAAAATGGAGAAGCACAGGCAGAAATTGCTGAGTGGAATGTTGCTATAAGTATAAATGATAATACTAATGAAGATGTAAATGTAGATTTAGCCAAAACAAGAATCAAAGAAAGCGAAGAAGCTGATGTACAAGATGGATATGTAGCACCGGGAACAGCAGGAAAGTTTAATATTGAAGTTAATGCAGAAAATAGTGATGTGTCATTAGAATATGAAATCACTATGAATACAGATTATCAAAATAATCAAAAATTTCCTAAAAATCTTATTTTTTATTCAGATGAAAGTATGCAAAATGCTTTATATCATACGGAAAATGCAATAAAATTAAATGGCTTTATAAGTTATAATGACTCTGAAAAGAAAGATACAATTCCTATATACTGGAAATGGGCATATCAAACTGGAGCAACAGATATGGAAATGGAAGAAAATGATGTACTAGATAGTGCATGGATGGGAAGAACAGTAGACCCATTAGTTTTGAAGATTGTTGCAAGGCAAGTAAATACGAACCAAAATGAAAATCAAATGACCAATCAATATGCAGTAACTCTTGATGCAAATGGTGGCACTATACAAGGATATGGAAATGCAAAACAAGTCACTAAAAATGTAATTAATGGACAACAATATGGAGATTTACCGACACCAGTTAGAGAAGGATATAAATTTGTGGGGTGGACAGAAGATTTATTTGATGAAAAAGATATATTTGAGAAAATAAATGGTGTAAAATATGAAAATGGATATTGGACATTTAAAGATGTAGATGCTCATGAAAAATATGGTAATGGAATACCTCAAATTTCTGGATTCAAAGACAATACCCAATATACTTTATTTGTAAAAGGATACACGACACAGCTTTCAAATTTAAGTGTTAATTTTAGAATATTTTTCCATTATACAGATAATACTGATTCTTTTCAGTATGTTAGTTCAACAAGCGAGCAAGAAAAAGTATATGAATCAACAGCAAATAAAACGGTAGATTATATAGGAATATCTTATGGTGATAGCGGAATGGTTTATTTGTCACAAGTTAAATTAATTGAAGGAACATCACAAAATCCTAAAGTAACCGAATCAAACACAATTGTAACATCAAAAAATAATCATACGCTCACAGCAATATGGGAACCAGCATCAACATCAAATCCATAAAAACAAGCCTAAAAGTTTGAATTAACTTTCAAATTTTTAGGCTATTTTATTCTCTAAATAATCTCTACCTAGTCCTTTCCTTATTTTTCTTCATATCATTCAAAGACTTATTTTTTTCTTCCTCTAGCAATTTACGAAGTTCAGCTTTCCTAATTTCCTCGCTCCTTTTCATAACACACCTACAAATCCTCAACTCCTCATCAACAGGAGTGATTTGTTTTGATATATTAATAATCAATTCTTCAATAAATTTCTTCTCATCTTCAGTTTTAGCCCTTTTATTAGCTCTCCATAAATTTTCCCTTTCACTTTTCCAAGGCTTAACTCTTTTATAAGCACTTTTCTCAAATTCAATTAGTTGTTCTTCAGTTTGAATTTTATACTTTGCCAAAAACCTAGCTTGTTTTGAATATTCGTCCATTTGCTTTATTGCTTTTATTAACTCTGGCGTCATTGTCTTCAAATTAGATTTTACGGCATTTTCGACAAGTGAAGCAGGTACTTTTACATCTTTGAATAGTAAAGCACCTAAGAAACCTAACTTTCCAACATCTACTTCTTTGAATTTTGTATATTTCTGTGTGAATGCTCTAGTTAATATATATGGAGCTATTTTATAAGACCTATTAGGTTGGGTTTCAATTATTCTCTTTATGATCATATCTTTTGAGTAATTCTTACCAAATTGTCTTTCAACTCTAGTATTCCTTTTATAAGGCTTTCTTCTAATTGATAATTCGCCATTTCTTTCTGTAACAATATAATCTAAATCCTCTAATGTTCTTACAAAATTAGCAAAATTATTAGCATTCTCTATTGCATAATCAATAGAATCTTTCATTAGTTCTTTATAAACACTGCTATTAGCATACTTATCATACTTTTCTTCTTTCTTTAAAACACTTAAACCATATTCTTCGCACAATCTATCTGAAATTTTTCTCATCATTGCATAATCTTTTTTTGTATTATTAAATCTCTTACCATCAACAAATGATACCGAATTTACTACAAAGTGAGAGTGTATATTATCCGTATTTAGATGAGTTGATACTATTACTTGAAATCTATCTCCCCATAATTCTTCAGCTAGTTTTACACTGATCTCATGAGCCTGTGCTGGAGTAACTTCGCCTTCAGCAAAAGATTGGTAGCCATGAAAACATTGTATTCCATCTGTTTTGAAAAATTGCTTTTTAACATTTGTCATTTCTACATAAGCTGTATCAGGCATACAATTTACGCCTGATACATATAACTTTTCTTCTGTCTTTTCTCCATTTATTGCATAGTTTATTAGAGTATCAACTCTGCTTTTAAATTTCCAAATTTTTGTTGTTGCCATAGTTACTTGCTCCTTCTTTTTGTGGTACTATATACACTTCTTGTAAACTCAAAACCAAATCTCTAACTTCATCGAATAGAGATTGTATTTTATAATCTCTAACATATCCTTCATTTCTTTGATAAACTCTCGCCATTTGATTCAAATTATTTGCCATTCCTCGTAACTGTGAAAGTATTTCATAAAATCTTTCATCTGGTTGTTCTTTTAGTTTGTAATCTAAAATTATTTTTCTAAAAAATTCTGACTTACTTAGTCCAGCTCGTCTTGCTTTTTCTTCAAAAATTATTTTTTCTTCTTCATTTAAAAATACATTAACTTTGTTTGTTCTTTCTCTCATAATTTTTCATTTCTCCTTCCACTTTTACATGTTTTATTTTTCTTTTTTTGAATTTTGCCACCGATGGTGGCAGAATTCAGATTATCTATTTAGTAGTAAAACTTTTAAAATTTTTCTATTCAATTTTTATCTTAAAATTTGCTTATATTAAAAATGGGTTTGGGCTTGCCCATTCTTACCTTGTATTTTGGCGTGAGGAAAAATACGTTGCTTGCGTTATACAAGATTTTTTCCGTTTTCCTCACGTCAAAATCTTTAACCTTTATGGGGTTTCCTTTAAAATATTTAGTTTTTTCAAGTAGAAATAATTCTCTTTTGCACCTAGAAAAAAGATTTTTTCTTCTTCATATATATGCATCTTTAGGTAAATATCTAGTACCTTTTGAAGTACTTTACAGTCATCTTTTCCTAGCTCAATTACGCCTTCATCTTCAAAAAATGATTGTATTTTAGGATACTTTTCCTTCAAATTTCTTACCTCGTTTTTTAATTTTTTATAGTGCATATTATCCCTTGCCAATTCTACTTTCGTGCTATCTATTAACTCATTAAGCTCTGCTGACTTAACATTATATAATTCAGATTTTTCCATATAATTTCCACCTTTCTTACACATAATCTTTAGTTATAAATCAATTCTTTTAATATAATTTCTTCTACAGAATTTTTAATATTGTTCATTTTACCAACCCATTCTAATTGATTATTAGACTTCAATTCTTCATTAATATTTTCCTTTTCAGCCAGTTGTTTTGTTAAAAATTCAAGCCTTTCATAAGCTGTTTTATCTATCTCCATAAGATGTTCTTGTAATTTATTTTCCATTAATAAAGTCATATATTCAGCTTTATTATATTGTTTTAGATAGTATAATCGTAGCCTTCCATACTTTCCTAATGTAAAACCTTCTATATTCTCTGGAGCTATTAAATCTGGTATTAAATAATCTCCTTCTTTATGATATGTTATTTTATTATTCATTAAAATTACCACCTTTCTCATCTTCATTTATATCTTCTAAAATATTAAGTTTGTCATTAGCATAAAAATTATCAAAATCATCATAATTCCTTTGTTCATAATTAAAATACTCCTTTGGGTTGTTACATGTATTACTGTTTCTATTATTACTATATTCATTATTATTTCTTCCCAAATTTTGAGATTTCGTATTCCCATTTTTTTGACTTTCGTAATCCCACTTTTTGTGATTAGCTATTTTTCTTGGTGTAATATGGTTCATCTTCCCAATATAAATTCTCATAGCAGGATTAAAGCCTATTCTTTTTTCATATATAAGTTGTGCTTTCTTTAATTCCTCAAATGCAGAGGTTATAGTATTTTTACTTAAATTTAATTTATCTCCAGCTTCTTCTCTGGAAAAGTATAAAAATACATTTCCATCACTATCTGTAAATCTATCTTTATTAGCTATAGATAACTGCAATCTATTAAGCAGTAATGCATATAATAGTTTTGACTTTGCATCTAGATGTTTATATAAAGGATTTACGAATAGCTCTTGTGGAACTAATAGATATGAATGTTCATAAACATCATTTATATTTATTGGTATAAATTCCATTTTTACTTCCTTTCCGATACTCGGAATAGATAATTAATAATACGGATTTTCTAATAGGAAAAATCAATTTTTGTCCCGGTATGAAATCCCGGTAAAAAATATATATTTTGGAGAACTGTAAAGTTACTTGAAATAATTAAAAGACAGTATCTAAATTGCTTTAAATACTGTCTTTCGACCTCTTTAGGATTTTCTAGAATTCTATTGAATTCCTTTGAAAATCACTAATTATTGGTGCAGATGGCCGGAATCGAACCGGCACGGTTTATTCAACCGCAGGATTTTAAGTCCTGTGCGTCTACCAGTT
>CANRMR010000033.1 GCA_947631785.1 uncultured Clostridia bacterium
TTCTTTCTTTAATGTTTCTGATATTGCATCTGCTAGGCTATATTCATCTTCTATAATTAGTATTTTCATAAAGTTTTATCCTCCTTATCTTATGACATTATATTACTCAAACATTGAAAATTTATTGAAAATTTAAATGTTTTCATTGAAAATTTATTATTATTAACTATTTTCCATTCTATAATTTATCAATTATTTAATTTTTACATATATTATCATAAAAGACAAATAATTTCAAATAATTTAGCAAATATATCTTTTATGATAAATATATATCCACTAAATATGATTAATAAAAAAAGACTATCATTTCTGATAATCTTTTTTTGATATGAAAATAAATTTTCTTATTCATTATTTATCTTCTTTAATATGTATTGCATCAGATAAAAATGCAACTGTTGCACCTAATAATATGAAAGTAGCATTTTTTAATCCTTCATTTAATGCACCTTGAATAAAGAAACAGCATACAAAACATATAATTGCAAGAACACCTGTTATAATTGCATTACTAAATTTTTTCATAGTATATTTCTCCTTTCTATTTTAACATTTTAATATAGCACTATTATATTATCATAAAAAGCAAATAATTTCAACTAAACATCATTATTAATATTTTGTTATATTATCAACTCTTGCTGCAAAATATGGCATGGCTTTTCCTTTTTCTCTTAAAAATATTGCAAAAGTATCGTCTACATAAAAATATCTTGGTTTTTCTTCTTGTTTTGGAACTAATGCACTTGTCACCATCATATCCATACCTGCTTCACTTTTTATTTTTCCGCCCTTTTCATCTAATGAAAATTTAATTGTCTGTAATGCTTTTATTATTTCTCCTGTAGTATAAACTGGATCAGCAGTATCAAATGGTTTATTCTCTAATTCTGTGTATTCTTTCTTTTCATTAAATGTTAATTTTGGAGCTTTAAATTCATCAATATCTTCAAAAGATCTATTTCCTGTATATTTATTAGATTCATTATTCATATTGTTATATATTTCATTAAAATTTTCTCCATTAGGATTTTTACAGAAAATTACTTCATCATTTGTTTTGGTATTTATTAATAATGCAAAATCATCTTTTGAATTATAATATAATACTTTTATTTGATTTCCTACAGAGTTTTTTGTATTTTCATCTATACCAAAATATTCTACATCTTCATATTCACTTCCGAATTTATCATTATCTAGTTTATCAAACTCTTGTAAAAACTCAAATTTTCTATATAACATTGTATAAAAGAAATATCTTCTAGTCTTAGTATCATTAGGGTCATTTAATCCATCTTCTGACCAATCAAAATCATCTAGTATATCACTTGTTTGATTAAATTTTTCTTTTATTCCATTTTCTATCTGTCTTTTTAAAGCTAGACTTTTTAGCCCATAAATTTTATAATAATAATCTTCTGAAAGCATTGATTCGTTAAAATCTTCTTTATTTAAATTTTTTACCATATCTATTTGTGGATTAAATGCAACATCTTTTTTTACTACTTCATTTTTCATATCATTCCATATTAATTGGAATGTTCCGCACCAACTGCTATCTGCTGTTATTTTATCATTCATTGTTGGAACAACCAACATTCCATTTGTTTTTTCTAATTTCGTTGCTTTATTGCCACCTTTTTTATTAATAATTACTATACTAATTACAATTACTATTAAAATGATAAATATTGAGATTACTACAATTTTTTTATAATTCATTTATTTACACCTCTTTTATAATATAAATGAAAAATTTAAGAATTTTAGAGAGAATTTATTTTAAATTCTCTCTAGAATTACTATAAATAATATATTTATTTAATATTTTTTTTCTTATATTTTACATATAATGTTATTGTCAAAATTGAACTTCCAATAACAAATACTATCATAATAGTTGTAAATACTAAATTTTCACTTAAATATAAACCTGTTTGTGGTAATACTGTTGGTTTATTTTCACCATTAAAACTTTGAACTGTATTTTGTGGTACTGATGGTGTTTCTTCTTTATTAGAACTTTGTCCTTCATTTTGTGAAGTACCTGGATTTGTTCCTTCAGAAGGATTAGAATCACCACTTGTTGTACCTTCATTATTATTATTGTTGTTGTTATCATCGTCATCTTTATAAATATCGTCATCCGTATTCTTTTTAGCTATTACAGTTACTTTACATTCTGCGGTATAATTACCATCTGCAGTAGTAACCGTAATTGTTACAGTTCCTTCTTTTAAAGCTGTAATTATACCCATATCACTAACACTTGCAATACTAGGGTCAGAACTTTTCCATGTAACTGTTTTATCTGTTGCATTATCAGGATTAATTGTAGCTTCTAAATTTGATTTATCTCCCACTTCCATTTGTAAAGTATTTTTATTTAATTTAATACCTGTTACATCAATCTTAGGTAAGTTTTCTTCTAATGTAGTAAATGCTTTTATACAAATATTACTGCTTGCATAAGGTCCATATTCAGGGTTATTATATAAATCATCCCATACATTATTATCTATTGAAACAAAACTTTCATTAGAATTAGATGTTGCTTTATCATACATAGTTGAAACTTTTGACAATCCATTTTCAAATAAATTAGACTCTAAAGGTATAGCTGCAGTTTCCGATTGTATAAATTTCATTTTTATAGCAAACTTATCTCCAGTTATTTTTACTGGTGAAGATAATTTAAAAACATGATATCCTGGCTCAACAGCATTTGGTCCTGTATAAGTTGCAACTAATTTTCCATCACTTAAATTTTCTCCATTTTCATTTACATATATTTCTACACCTTCTGTTATAGGAAGATAAACACCAACTTCTGTTACATATTCATTTTTTGTTTTATTTTGTTTTTCAAAGACATTAGCACCATATAAAGTTGTTATACTAGGAGATGACAAACCTAAATTATATCCTAACTCATCATAATAATAAATATAATCATAAGATTTTGCAGCTTCTGGCTCTTCAGTAAAATCTTCTATGTCTTGTATTCCTCTTATTCCTGTTTCAATACTTACATCATCATAAGAAACATAAAAATATCCTTTATCATGAACTGCATCTCCCCATGAGTTAAGTATAATATATGCTCCATCATGAACAGGCATTACAGGATTTTCACCTGTACCAAAATTTGTTCTGCTATAACCATCATCCCAACCTATAATGGTTAAAGCATGATTTACTCCTTCTCCTCCCATTGTAATATCATTACAATAATATGCATTAGTATCATTATTATAAAAATTACTTTTAATTTCATTTGACTCTGGAGAAACAAGTCCCATATCACAATAGAACAGAGCAACTACAGCACCATAATTTTTAATATGTTCTTTTATCTTTTTTCTAATTGCTGAAACTTCTGCATCAGTATAAGCTGTTGCTCCATTAGTATAAGTTACAGAATTATCAGAATAATTTTTCATTATAACAGGAAAAGTTACAGAATCTTTTAATCTAGCTCTTGCTGGTATATCAGTATTTACTTTGCTAGGATCTTCTAGATAATAATTCTCCTTAGGATTAGTTTCTTTATTATAAACAGTTCCAACTGGAAGATCTTTTTCATATACTGGTCCATATCCATCTGCCATATAGGAAATAGATACATCATAATTTCCACCTACACCAAGATCTCTAGTATACATATCATAAGATTTATATTCTATATGCATAGGAGAATATAAGATAGGATCTTTATCATATTTTTTTGCAAAATTTGTCTCTAACATACTTGTTGTTGCAAAAGCCCAACAAGAACCTACTGATCCCTGATCTTTAACTGTTATTTTATTCTTATCTAAATGATATTCAGGTTCTGTTAAATTACTAGTAGCTAATATATTATATGTAGATCTTTTCATAGAGTCTTTTACAGATAACTCAGTATACTGTGGCTCAAATTCGAGTTTTCTTTCGCTGTCTGGCAAATTTTCCCAATCTTCAAAAGCTTTTGATTTAGTAGACATAAGTTTTATGCCACTTGAATTATTAAAAGATATAGCTAAACTATTATTTGGAATAATTACACCAGTAAACATTACTATATTTAATATAATTAAACTAAAAATTAACTTTGTCCTAAATAAAAACTTGTTACCTTCCTTAAAATTTTTCATGTTAAAAAATTCCCCTTTCTTATTTTTTGTAGAAATTATATCATCATTTTATTTTCAAGTCAATTTTAAAATTAAAATCTTTTATATAACTTGTAATCTTTCAATATTTTTTTAAATTACATAAATTTCTACAAATATAAAAAGCAAATAATTTTAAATCAATTATCTGCTTTCTATAATTTTTAAAATTATGAACTTTATGTAAGTAATTTTTATTCTAATATTTTATCTTACACTTACTAATTCTTTTTCTTTTTTTAATGTATTATTATTGTCTTTATTTCTAACAAATATCATCTTAAATATTGTTCTAACTGTTGGTTGAATAAAGAATAATTGTGTGAAATATGCAAATGGAAAATTAAAGCACATTAATTTTAGCCAATTTGCAAGTAATGTAAATATATTAAATCCCATATAATAAGGATAATATAAAAATGCTGCTATAAAACTCATTGCAGGACACATTATTCCAACTGTTGCACATATAATTGCAGTTTCAAACAAAACTGGATGTGTTGTTTTCATATCAAATACTTTTGAAGCAAATTTGAATGATAATGGTTGTCCTACAAATATTTCTAAACTATAAGCTAAACAAAATTCAACTAAAATTATAGCCCATATTGGTAGCATTTGACCACACATCATAACTCCACCTTGTTTATTTATTGCAGCTATTACACTTGTTTCTTCATTTGCAGCCATTAAAGCATTTCCATTGACAACATACAAACTAAAGAAAACATAAGCATGTACTGTTATTATAACTGTAATTAAAGCAAACATTAACTTTTGAAATTTGTTTTGTGGCATTTTTTTCTCTCCTTTCTTTTCAAAACAAAAACACATATAGCTACTACTAGCAATAAATCTATAATCATATCGCTTTATAAAAAGTTCCGTAATCAGATTTATGTGCCTTAAGCACTACATGTGTCATCTTTTTAATTATTTTTATATTTAATATTTTAGCAAAATTTTTTTATTTTGTCAAAACATTTGCTTTTGCTTTTTTTATGGTTTGTCTTTGTAGCATTTGGGCAGACTTAAGGCGTCTGCCCCTACACCTATATGGTATGCCTTTGTTTTTTTGGGGCACGATGCCTCGTGCCCCTACATTTTCCTTTTTTTTATTTTTATATAACATTTTGGAATTTTTCACTAAATTCTGGAGCGTATTTTTTTAGGTTTATTGGTTTTAGATTAATATCAGTAAAACAATGCTTTGTCTCTCCTGTTAAAAATGTTTTTCCAGATTTTTTATCTTTCATTTCATATCCAATTGTCATTCTAACTCCTGAATATTCCTTTACAAACATATTTATTATTATTGTATCTCCATATGTTGCATGATATTTATAGTTACAAGTTACCCCAAGAACTGGTATTGTTATCTGCTTTTTTTCAAATTCTTCAAAAGGCATTTTTAAATATACAAGCCATGCACACCTTGCTTCTTCCATATACCTAATATAATTAGAATGATGTACTACTCCCATTTTATCTGTTTCGTAATAATTTACTTTTCTTTCAAATATGAATTGCACAATTTTCACCATCTTTTTTATTATATTTGTGTTGCTTTAACAACTAACCTTTGTGAGCCTGTTGCATTGCATGTAATTAATGTTACTTCTTTTTTACCGTCTGTTAATTGACTTGTACATTCAACATCTGTTGGGTTAACATAGTACATGTCGTATATTTGATATGTTAATGTTCTATCTTTTACATCTGTTAAATAGATAAGATCTCCTATTGCAAGTTCAGATAGCTTGCCAAAATATGTTTTATTATTATAATTATGTCCTGCAATAACATAATTTCCTACTTCATTTGGCTCACATCCCCAAAATTTGTTTAAATTATGTTCTAATAATTTATTACTGCATTTAGATAAAACTGGATAATTTAGTGAAATTTTTGGAATAGATAAAGTTGCATCTACATAATATTCTATTCCCTCTTGGTTTGTATAAGTTTGACGATTTATTTCATTAATATGCTTGATTTCAGTCCATTCATTACTTTCTTCTGTAGATGATAAAAATGCAATTAGAACATTATCTTCTTTTGGCATTTTTGTTTCGTCTTGTATTTCTTCATCGCTATTTACTACGTTATTTACACTATTTTCTTCTGTAGTTTCATTATTATTTATTTCTTCCCTATCAAATGCATATAAATAAATAGAGATAAAACCAAGTAATATAGCAATAGTTATGATTGTTATTGCTACTTTATATTTTTCTTTTATCTTTCGAACCATTATTTTCTCCTATAATTTTATAATCATTATTATTATTTTAGCATATTTAATTTAATAATGGAATACTTTTTTTCATTTTTTCTTTTTTTGTATATACTTTTTATATTATTTATGATAAAATTATGTATATTGGGAGGTAAAAATGAAAGAGAAAGAACTAATATTAATTTTAGATTTTTATGGACAATACAATCAATTAATAGCAAGGCGTGTTCGTGAATGTAATGTATATTCAGAAGTTGTGCCTTATGATATATCTATAGAAAAAATAAAACAAAAAAATCCTAAAGGAATTATATTTACTGGAGGACCTGCAAGTGTTTATGAAGAAAATGCTCCTATGTGTGATAAAGAAATTTTCAATTTAGGTATTCCTATTTTAGGCATTTGTTATGGAATGCAACTTATGACACATTTTTTAGGAGGAAAAGTTCAAAAAGCAGATAAACGTGAATATGGAATAACACATGTTAATATTAATAATTCCTCTTTATTATTTGATAGTTTTGATAAAAATAATGATTTTTTAATGAGTCATACAGATTTTGTAGAAAAACTTCCAGAAGGTTTTGTAAATATAGCAGCAACTTCTCATTGTCCAAATGCTGCTATGGAAAATAAACAAAAAAATTTATATGGAATTCAGTTTCACCCAGAAGTAAATTTATCTATAAATGGAACAAAAGTTATCCGAAACTTTTTATATAATATTTGCAAGTGTACAGGAGATTGGACAATGTCTTCTTTTGTAGAAGAATCAGTTAAAAATTTAAAAGAAAAAATCGGAGATAAAAAAGCTCTTTGTGCTTTATCTGGTGGTGTAGATTCTTCTGTCGCTGCTGTTTTATTAAATAAGGCAATTGGAAAAAATTTAACATGTATATTTGTTGATCATGGTCTTCTTCGTAAAAATGAAGCAGATGAAGTAGAAAATGTTTTTAGATCACAATATGACATTAATTTAATTCGCGTAAATAGTCAAGAAAGATTTTTAAATAAATTAAAAAATGTATCTGACCCTGAGAAAAAAAGAAAAATAATTGGTGAAGAATTTATAAGAGTTTTTGAAGAAGAGGCTAAAAAAATTGGAACAGTTGACTTTTTAGTTCAAGGTACTATCTATCCCGATGTAATTGAAAGTGGTTTAGGAAAAGGTGCTGTAATTAAAAGTCATCATAATGTTGGTGGCCTTCCAGACTATGTTGATTTTAAAGAAATTATAGAACCACTTAGAAGTTTATTTAAAGATGAAGTAAGAAAAACAGGATTAGAGCTTGGAATGCCTGAAAATTTAGTTTATAGGCAGCCTTTCCCAGGTCCTGGACTTGCAATTAGAATTATTGGTGATATTACAGAAGATAAGTTAAATATACTAAAAGAAGCAGATAGTATTTTTAGAGAAGAAATTGCAAAAGCTAATCTTCATAAAGAATTAAACCAATATTTTGCTGTTCTTACAAATTTAAAATCAGTTGGAGTTATGGGAGATGAAAGAACATATGACTATACAATTGCACTTCGTGCAGTAAATACATCTGATTTTATGACTGCAACTTTTTCTAAAATTCCATATGATATTTTAGAAAAAGTTTCTTCTAGAATTGTAAATGAAGTAAAACATGTAAATCGTGTAGTTTATGATATTACTTCAAAGCCACCTGCAACAATTGAGTGGGAATAAAAATTTAAGAAAGGTTTATATAAATATGAATAATAATAAAAAGCAAAATGAATTTAAAGAAAAATATAAGGTACCAGTAGGCTCTGTACCTATAACGAAAGATAATATGAAATCATTACATGAATCTGTAAACAAAGCAGTACATTCCTTATTATCTGATATGTTACCATATTCAAATAGTGATGTACAAAATTACTTGCACAATGTTGTAGCTGCTATTATGCTAGAGCATGAAAAATATTATGAAGGTTTTGATTTAAAAATACCATATCGTTTTAAATCTGAAAAAAGTAAAATTGGAAAGACAATTGATTTCTTTTCAAACGAAAGCAAATTTACACATAATAAGGAAAATGATAAATTTGGCTTTTCTTTTAATAGAGAAATACTAGATATTTTTGGAATGAAGATAATTGCATCTAATAAAAGACCTACTTTTAATTCATCTGATCCTTATCTTAAAGATTTAATAAAAGAAAAGAAAGAAAATCACAAATTTTTAGGAAAAATGCAAGGCTTCCAATTTAAATTAATTGATAGTGAATTTGAAAATCCACCTCATTATAAATATACTGTTACAAAAAGAGAATATTATGAAAATTGTAAAGCATTACTAGAACAAATTAAAACACTTATAGCTCCAGAAGCAACAGATTTACATGAATTTTATAATAATCAAATTTCAGCTATTGATGAAATGGTTTCACTAATTAGTGATTTAGGATATTTAGATAATGTTATTTCAAATAAAGATTTTTCTGAAGATTCAGAAGTAAATTTCTTAGATATTTTAAATGATTTTAGTTTAAGAGTACATGATAAATTAGATTTAGCAGTCTTAACAAAACAAATAACTTCTGTATTTAAAGATTCTGAAATTTTAAATAAGCTTCGGCGTAGAACTTCTTCCTACAACTAAAGAAAAAAGAACTAAAGCAGGATATGTATCTAATTTTATATATATAAAAACATTAGTAGGAACAATTGAATGTCAGCTTCAATCTGAACATGAATATAAAGCAGGAAACTATGGATATGCAGCCCATACTAATTTGCAAGGTAAAGATGTAAGAGCTAAAAAAATACCAGACATTAATAATGAAAAAGAAGTTGAAGAATTCTATAATTATGCAAGATATATTTCACCTGATAGTTTTTTAGCGCAAATAGATAATATTGAAGAATATAGAATAGTAATTAACAAAGCAAGTGAATATCAAAATTATAAAAATATAATTTCGCAAGTTTCAAAAAGTTCAAAGAAATATTCTTATTTATCAGAATATTTTGATACCCTATACCCTATTCGTGATAAAATATTTAAAAATCAAGGTTCTGAAATTGGAATTATGCGTTCCGATATACATAGATATATTGATTCTGATGAATTTAGAAATCTTCCAAGTTTAATTAAAAATATAAAATCAGGTAAAAACTCAAAAGATGAAAAATCAAAATAATAATTATATAATTAAAAAAAATCTTATGGGAAATCCCATAAGATTTTTTTTAATTATTTTTATCTATTTCTTTTAAAATTACATCATGTGCACTTCCTTCAGAAATACTTACATCTGAAACTAAAGTTAATCTTGCTTTTTCATGTAATTCTTCAATTGTTATTGCACCGCAGTTACACATTGTTGATTTAATTTTTGCAACAGTTATTGCTAAATTATCTTTCAATCTACCAGCATAAGGTATGTACGAATCTACTCCTTCTTCAAATGATAACTTCTTTTCTCCTCCCATATCATATCTTTGCCAATTTCTTGCTCTATTAGAGCCTTCTCCCCAATATTCTTTTACATAGTTATTTCCAACTTTTAAAACTCTTGTAGGGCTTTCATCAAATCTTGCAAAATATCTACCCATCATAACAAAATCTGCTCCTAATGCAAGTGCAATTGTTATATGATGGTCATGTACTATTCCACCATCTGAACAAACTGGAATATATACTCCTGTTTCTTCAAAAAAGCGATTTCTTTCTTTTACAACATCAATTAAACTACTTGCTTGTCCTCTTCCTATTCCTTTTGTTTCTCTTGTAATACAAATAGAGCCTCCACCTACACCAACTTTAATAAAATCTGCTCCAGCTTCTGCTAAATATCTAAATCCTTCTTTATCTACAACATTTCCAGCACCAATTTTAACACTATCACCATATTTTTCTCTTACAAATTCAATTGTTTTCTTTTGCCAAATAGAATATCCATCAGAAGAATCCATACAAATTAGGTCAACTCCCGCATCTACTAATGCAGGTATTCTTTCTTCATAATCTCTTGTGTTTATTCCAGCTCCAACAATATATCTTTTTTCTTCATCTAACAAAGAATTTGGATTATTTTTTCTTTCTTCATAATCCTTTCTAAAAACAAGGTATCTAAGATTACCTTCCTCTGATAATATTGGAAGGCAACTAATTTTATGTTCCCAAATTATATCATTCGCCTCTGATAAAGATATACCTTCTTTGGCAGTTACCGCCTTTTTAATTCCAGTCATAAAATTATCTACTGGTGCATCTAAATCATCTTTCGTTATTCTATAATCTTTGTCTGTAACTAACCCTACAAACTTGCCACTTTCTGTTCCATCTTCTGTAATAATTACTGTAGAATGTCCAGTTTCTTCTATTAATTTTATTACATCTTTTAAAGGTGTACCACTTTTAACATTAGAATCACTAACAACAAATCCAGCTTTATGTTTTTTTACTTGTCTTACCATTTCTGCTTGTGACGAAATTGATTGTGCTCCATAAATAAATGCAACACCACCTTCTCTTGCTAGTGCTATTCCCATTTTTTCACCAGATACCGATTGCATAATAGCAGATACCATTGGTACATTAGCATAATACTTTGCTTCTTCTCCTTTTTTAAATTTTACAAGTGGGGTCTTAAGTGATACATTTGATGGTATGCACCTTTCATCTGTTAAATTTGGTAATAATAAAAATTCATTAAATGTTCTTGAAATATCTTCTAAAATTTTTGCCATATTTACAATCATCCCTTTCTAAGGCACAAATCTGGTTGGAAAAGAATTAAATTTTGGCTAGGAAAACGAATTTGAAATTTATGAGGCGTACTTTTTGTACGTTGATTAAATTTCAAATGATGTTTGACAACGCCAAAATTGTAATTATTTTTCAACCTTGTTCCCTCCATTTTCTATTTTACTAATTCCATTGTATCCTTTGCAATTACCATTTCTTCATCTGTTGGAATAATATATACTTTTATTTTTGAATCATTACTTGAAATTTCTCTTTCTTCTGAACGTACATTATTTTTATCCAAATCTAATTTTACTCCCATAAATTCTAGATGCTCACAAATTCCTTTTCTAATATTAATTTGATTTTCACCAACACCTGCTGTAAATACAATAGCATCTATTCCACCCATACTAACTGCATATTTTGCAATATATTGTGCAACTGTATAGTTATAGTTTTTAATTGCAATTGTAGCTCTTTCATCACCTTCTGCAACCTTTGCCTCTATATCTCTAAAATCTGGAGTAACACCAGATACACCAAATACTCCTGATTCTTTGTTTAAAATTTTGCTTATTTCATCTGTAGACAAATTTTCTTTATCCATTATGTATGTAACAATTGATGGATCTATATCTCCACATCTAGTCCCCATTGGAATACCTGCAAGTGGTGTTAATCCCATTGAAGTATCAACAGATTTTCCGCCCTTTACTGCACACAGACTTGCTCCTTGCCCTAAATGACATGTAACAATTTTAGTTTCTTCAATTGGTTTATTCATAAGATATGCACATCTTCTAGATACATATAAATGAGATGTTCCATGAAAACCATATTTACGAATTTTATATTTTTCGTAATATTTATATGGTATTGGATAAATATAATTTTCTTTTGGCATTGTTTGATGAAATGCAGTATCAAATACAACAGCCATCGGAACACCTGGTATTTCCTTTTTACATGCTTCTATTCCAATTAATGCTGCTGGATTATGAAGCGGTGCCAAACTTGTGCACTCTTTAATAAATTCAATTACTTCATCTGTAACTAAAGCAGATTTACTAAATTTTTCTCCACCATGAACTACTCTATGTCCTACTGCATCTATTTCCTTTAAGCTAGATATTACACCATATTCTGGATGAGTAAGTTGCTCTATCATAAATGATATTGCACCATCGTGTGTAGGTACAGGATGTTCTAGTACATATTTTTTGTCTGCTACTTTATGTGTTAAAAAAGAGTTGTTTTGTCCTATTCTTTCATATGTTCCCTTTGCCATAACAGTTTCTGTTTCCATATTAATTAATTGATATTTAAGTGATGAACTTCCGCAGTTTAAAACTAAAATTTTCATAAAATTTCCTTCCTTTCTTAATTTTTAATATTATATATATAAATTTTAAAAAATACAATCATTTTTTATTGTTTTTGTGCTTGTACTGCAGTAATTGCAACAACACCAACTATATCATCACTAGAGCATCCTCTAGATAAATCATTTACAGGTTTTGCAATTCCTTGACAAAGTGGGCCATATGCCTCTGCTTTTGCTAATCTTTGTACTAACTTGTATCCAATATTTCCTGCGTCTAAATTTGGAAAAATTAATGTATTTGCATATCCTGCAACTTTACTTGTAGGAGCTTTACTTTTTGCTATTTCTGGAATAATTGCAGCGTCTAATTGTAATTCTCCATCTAATTTTAAATTAGGCATTTTCTCTTTTGCAATTTTTGTTGCTTCTATAACTTTATTGGTTTCTTCTGAAGTTGCACTTCCATATGTAGAATAAGAAAGCATAGCAACTTTTGGCTCTTTACCTACTAACTGTTTAAAGCTATTTGCTGAAGAAATTGCAATTTCAGCTAAACTTCTTGAATTTGGGTATTCATTTAACCCACAATCAGAAAAAACAAACACACCATTTTCTCCATATTCACAATTTGGAACAATCATTAAAAAAAATGCAGAAACAAGTTTAGTATCTGGTGCTGTTTTTAAAATTTGAAGTGCTGGTCTTAGTGTATCTGCCGTAGAATGTGCTGCACCTGATACCAATCCATCTGCTCTATTTAATTTTACCATCATCATCCCATAAAAGACACTATCTTTCATTAATTTAGTTGCCTCTTCAAGTGTCATACCTTTTTCTTTTCTTAACTCATAAAGTTTATTTACATAATTTTCATATTCTTTATCTTGCATAGGGTCTACTATTTGTACATCCATAATATCTATATTATATTCCTTTGCCTTATTTTGTATTGCATCTTTATTACCTACTAGTATAACGTTTGCAAACCCTTCTTTCATAATTTTGTTTGTAGCCTCTAACACTCTTTTATCTTCTGCTTCTGGCAAAATAATTGTTTTCAAATCTTTTTTTGCCCTTTGTTTAATTTCATCAATAAATGACATTTTATCATCCTCCGTTTCTCGTATAATATTATACAAGAAAAAAAACAAAAGCACAATGACTTTTGTTTTTTATTTTAATTTTTTAGCAATTAATGCTTTTATTTTTATACCCTGGAAAGAAAACATTTCTTCATGCTCTGTTATAATATTATTTTCAAAAATTGGATTTTCGTGCAGATCATATGTAATTTTTTCTATTTCAAATCCAGCATCTTTAAAGTATTTAATAGAATCATTAAATAATCCATCATCATCTGTTTTAAAATATATTTTTCCCCCATCTTGCAGAAATGTTTTATATACATTTAATTGTTTTGTATGTGTTAGTCTTTTTTTTCTATGCTTTCCTTTTGGCCATGGATTACAAAAATTAATATATATTCTTTCTATTTTATCACTTGAATCTATTATATTTAAAATTCGCTCTATATCCATTCTAACTAAAACTACATTATCAATTACTCTATTATTTTCTTTATATTTTTGTTCAATATTTCTTTTGGCTAGACCTAGCATTGTATCTATTAAATCTACAGCAATATAATTTATATTTGGATTATTACATGCAATTTCTGAAATAAATGTTCCTTTTCCACATCCTAATTCTAAATGTATTGGTTGTTTTTTTTCAAAATACTCATTCCATTTTCCTTTTATATCTTGCGGACAATTTAAATAAAATTTACATATACTAAGTTCATAATCAACCCATTTTTTTCTTCTAATTCTCATAATTATAATCATTCCTTGTATAATATATTTAGGTTTTTAATTAAGGATTTACCTATAAACCTATTGCCACTATAAGAATATTTTTATATACTTATAGTAACTTAGATAGAGTGTCGCTCACTTCTCCTTGAAGTTTATCTTCGTGATTAGAAAGACTAGCGCCTCTTTCTTATTGGCTGTATATGAATGAGTTGGATGTTGATTTCCAAATTTAGGATTTTCTCCGTATATATAACAAGGTTGTATCGCCTTTAAGAGTAGAGGATTTACACTATCTAAAATTTATTTTT
>CANRMR010000034.1 GCA_947631785.1 uncultured Clostridia bacterium
TCACGAAATTTTCGCATAAATTCTAATTAAAATTTTTCAGCGCCCTCACAAGCGTGTGAGATTCCCTAAAAAATTTTCATAAGAATTTTTAGGCTTAAATTTTGCTCGATTCCTTGTTTACATATTTTTAAAATTTATAAAACCTTTGCTTAAGTAAAAATGTATAAATGATAAAAAAGAAGGAGGAAAAAAATGTTAAGAACGAACAATGTAAAAGAAGAAAAAAACGTAAATCATGTAGGGGCGATTTTAATCGCCCGCAAACCACAAAGAAATACCATAAAAAATGTAGGGGCGGACGCCTTTGTCCGCCCAAATGCTACAAAGACATACCCAAAAACCTTATAAAAAAAATATAGAGAATGGATTTTAAATCCATTCTCCATATTTTTTAATATAAAATTTCTTTACAAACATTGCAACAAAACAATATATTACAGGAATTAGTAATATAAATCCTACAAAATGTAAAGGAAGACTTGTAAGTCCAATCCATTTTCCAATAGAAGTAGAAGGTACAACAAGTGCTATAATGCTAAGTCCAATTGTAGAAGCATACACAAACTTAGAAGCATTGCTTTGGAAGAATGGAACTTTTGCTGTTCTAATTACATGCATACCAACTAAATTAGATACTACACCATAAGAGAACCATATTGTCTGGAATAATGCTGCATCTGGAGTTCTTAATCCAAAACCAAACCATAAAGATGCAAAAATGATTAAATCAAATATAGAACTAGTTGGTCCCATTATAAACATGAAATGCAAAATACTCTTTAAATTCCATGGACGAGGTTTTTGCAGATATTCTTTATCAACATTATCTAATGGAATTGTTAGTTGTCCAATATCATAAAGAAGGCTTTGTACTAATAATTGAATTGGAGTAATTGGTAAAAATGGTAAAACTATACTTGCAATTAGTACAGATAAAACTTCCCCAAAATTAAAACTTACAGCAAGCTTAATATACTTTAATAAATTACAAAAAGTTTTTCTACCTTCTAATACTCCATCCATTAAAACATTTAAATCTTTTTCAAGAAGTATTATATCAGCAGTTTCTTTTGCAATGTCAACAGCTGTATCTACAGAAATACCAACATCAGCATTTAAAAGAGAAGGACTATCATTAATACCATCTCCCATATATCCAACTACATTTCCAGCTTCTTTCAAAAGCCTAACAATTCTTGCTTTTTGAATAGGAGAAAGCTTTGCAAAAACATTTACTTTTTTCATGCTACGAAGAAGTGCTGTATCAGAAAGCTTATCAATATCACTACCAATCATTATTCTAGATGAATTAATTCCAACCCTATCACAAACACATTTTGTAACATCCTGATTATCTCCAGTTAAAACAATAACTCGAATTCCAGATTTATTTAATTTTAAAATAGATTCTTTTGCACTTTCTTTTGGTGGATCTAAAAATCCTATAAATCCCATAAGAACCATTTTACATTCATCAGATACACTAAAATTTTGTACATTTTCTATATCATTTTTTTGACAAACAGCTACAACACGTAAACCTTCTTGATTTAATTTTTTTCCAATTTTACGAATAGATGCTTTTGTTTCATTATCTAAAGGTGAAACAGTGCCCTTGTAATCAACTAATGTGCAAACATTTAAAATTTCCTCTATTGCACCTTTAGTAATTAATTGTTTTTTAGTACCATCAGATACAACAACTGAAAGTCTTCTTCTAGAAAAATCAAAAGGTATTTCATCTATTTTTTGATATTTTTCATTTATTTCAAAAAGATTTTGTTCTTTTGCTCTGTTAATTATTGCTTCATCAATGCTTCCTTTTAAACCAGTTTGGAAATATGCATTTAGAAAAGCGTGTTTTAAAACACGAAAGTCTTCTTCACCTTTAATATCTAGATACTTTTCTAGTACAATTTTATCCTCTGTTAAAGTACCTGTTTTATCGGTACATAAAATGTTCATAGCACCAAAACTTTGAATAGAATCTAATTTCTTTACAATGGTTTTTTTCTTGGACATACGAACAGCACCTTTTGCTAAACTAGAAGAAAGAATAACAGGTAAAAGCAGTGGAGTAATACCAATTGCAATTGCAACTGCAAAGGTGAATGCAGTTAAAGTATTATGCTTCCAAGCATTTACTAAAAAAGTAATAGGAATCATTACAAGCATAAAACGAATTAATAATTTGCTTACATTTTCAATACCTTTTTGGAAACTTGTTTTTGGCTTTTCAGAAGTAATTGTATGTGCAATTTTGCCAAAATAAGTATCTTCAGCTATTTTAATTACAACCCCTTTTGCACTACCACTAATTACATTTGTGCCCATAAAACAAATTGTATCTAAATCAGCAATACTTTCAATATCTTCTTTAGAAGTAAGTTCTGTATCAGCAAGTTTTTTGACTGCATCAGATTCACCAGTTAAAGAGGATTGTCCAACATATAAATCTTTAGATTCAATAATACGAATATCTGCTGGAATCATATCACCTGCAGAAAGAACAACTAAATCTCCTAATGTAACATTTTTTACAGGAACTTTTATCTTTTCTCCATTTCTAATCACAGTTGCAGAGGTTTCAACTAATCCTCTTAATTTTTCTGCTGCTTGATTAGAACGAAATTCTTCAAAAAATTCTAATAATGTACTTGCAAATACTAAAACGTAAATTACAATTATATTTGCATAGCTTGGAACTGAGGATAGTATTACATCTGTGTAAAATAAAACAACAGATATTCCAAGCAAAATGCTATTAAAAGGGCTAAATAAACTTTTTAAAAAATAGTGGTACCATTTTTTTTGTTTTCCTTGTTTTACTTCATTTAGCCCATATGTAGATAATCTATTTCCGTGCCTCCAAATTGCTTAAACCCTGCATAATATTTAAATTATGTTTTTTAATAAAATCGTCTTTTTGGGAAAGTGCATCATCACCATAGAAATTGCTAGCATTAATTTCCTTTTTGCTTTCACTCATAGTACAAACCTTCTTTCAAAAAATCTAATTAGATTATACCACTAAAATAAAAAAAAGATACAAAATATAAAAAAAAAATTACATATGCCATTAGCTAATTTAATTATTGAAAAAAATATAACATATGATATAATATTAAAAAATAAAATATAAATATATTTCATTTTTTAATGTTAAAGTCACCTAAAGAAAGGGATGGAAGGTAATATGATAAAATTTACAAAAATGGAGGGACTAGGCAATGACTATGTATATATCGACTGTACAAACCAGTTTTTAAAACAAGATTTAGAAGACCTAGCTAAAAAAATGAGCAATAGGCATTTTGGTATTGGCTCAGATGGTATTATTTTAATTTGCAAAAGCGATGTAGCAGATTTTAAAATGAGAATGTTTAATTTTGATGGAAGCGAAGCAGAAATGTGTGGAAACGGAATTCGCTGTGTTGGCAAATTTGTATACGATAAAGGATTAACCAATAAAACAACAGTTACGATAGAAACACTTGCAGGAATTAAGGTATTAAACTTAAATATAGAAGATAAAAAAGTAAAAACAGTATGTGTGGATATGGGAATGCCAATATTTACACCAGAGCAAATACCAGTAATTGCAAATAATGAACCTGTAACAAATTTAAAATTAAGTGCAGAAGATAAAGATTTTTTGTTTACATGTGTATCAATGGGAAATCCTCATGCAATAACAAAAGTAGAAAATTTAGACAAATTTGATATAGAAAAATATGGTAAAGTATTGGAAATAGATAAACATTTTCCAAAAAGATGTAATATAGAATTTATAGAAATTATAGATGAAAATAATATTAAAATGAGAGTTTGGGAAAGAGGAGCAGGAGAAACATTAGCATGCGGAACAGGAGCATGTGCAACAGCTGTTGCATGTAATATAAATGGAATAACAAAAGAAGAAGTAAATGTAAAATTGCTAGGTGGAACATTAAAAATAAAATGGGATAAAAAAGATAACCATGTTTATATGACAGGACCTGCAAAAACAGTTTTTGAAGGAGAATATTATAATTAAAAAGGAGATAAAAAAATGAGTTATATTAATGAAAATTATTTAAAATTAGAAGACAGTTATTTATTTTCAACAATTGCAAAAAAAGTAGCAAAATATCAAGAAGAAAATCCATATAAAAAGATAATTAAGCTTGGAATTGGAGATGTTACAAGGCCAATTGTTCCATCTGTGGTAAATGCTATGCAAAAAGCATGTATAGAGATGGGAAATAAGGAAACATTTAAAGGTTATGGACCAGAACAAGGATATGATTTTTTAAGAGAAAAAATAGTAGAATTCGATTATAAAAAAAGAAAAATACAGATAGATAAAGATGAAATATTTGTATCAGATGGTGCAAAATGTGACACAGGAAATATAGTAGAAATATTTGATGCAGCAAACACAGTAGCAATTACAGATCCAGTATATCCAGTATATTTAGATACAAACATTATGGCAGGAAGAAAAAACATAGTATATTTACCACTAACAGAAGAAAACAACTTTGTACCACAAATACCTAAAGAAAAAGTTGATATAATTTATCTATGTTTACCTAATAACCCAACAGGAACAGTATTAAAAAAAGAAGAATTAAAAGTATGGGTAGATTATGCAAAACAAAATAATTCTATTATATTATTTGATTCGGCATATGAATCATTTATAACAGAAGAAGATGTGCCACACAGTATATATGAAATAGATGGAGCAAAAGATGTAGCAATAGAATTTAGAAGTTTTTCAAAAACAGCAGGATTTACAGGAATAAGATGTGCATATGCTGTAGTTCCAAAAACGCTAAAAGGTTATACTAAAAATGGAAAGCAAGTAAGTATAAACGCACTTTGGAATAGAAGGCAATGTACAAAATTTAATGGAGTTGCATACATTACACAAAAAGGAGCAGAAGCAATATATTCTAATGAAGGGCAAAAAGAAATAAAGGAAAATATAAAATATTATCTAGAAAATGCAAAAATAATACGTGAGGGACTACAAAATTCAGGATTTACAGTATATGGTGGAAAAAATGCACCATATATATGGCTTAAAGTACCAAAAGGACATACATCATGGAGCTTTTTTGATGATTTATTAGAAAAAGCAGGTGTAGTAGGAACACCAGGCGCAGGATTTGGAAAATGTGGAGAAGGATACTTTAGACTAACAGCATTTGGTGATAGAGAAAATACTATAGAAGCAATTCAGAGAATAGAACTTGCAAGTAGACAATAAAAATTATAGATTAAGTTATTGTTACCTCTTGAAAATGTAATAAGAATTATGTTATAATATTAATAGTATAAGAAAAGGAGGGTATTATGAATCAAATTTTAGTTAATGAAAAACTATATGTTACACCACAATTAAAACGAAAAAAGAAATTATATAAAACAAATTTCATATTATCCATTTTCTTAGTATGCATATTGTTTTCTTATTATATTTATGCAGAATATGATAGAAGCAAAAATGAAGAAGTATCACAAGAAATTATGGCTAATTTAGATTTAACAGATAAAGAAAAAGACAATACTTCTATAAAAATAGAAGATGATGTTTTAGTTGTTTATTTTGATGATAATGAAGATGCAGAAGAAATAAAAATAGAAGACTTAGTAAAAGATAAAACTTCATACATATATATAGCAGAAGACGGTAAAGAATATCAAGTTGCAGCAACTCTTGCAATACCAAAAATAAATTTAAATTATCCAGTACTTTCAAGTACATCAGACGACTTATTAAAAAATGCACTTACAAAATTCTGGGGACCAAATGCTAATGAAGAAGGAAATTTTGTAATAGCAGGACATAATTATAAAAATAAAAAGTTTTTTGGTAGACTAGATGAAATGGAAATATCAGATACAATAGAATTAACAGATGTCTCAGGAAAAACTCTTACATATCAAATATATGATATATATACAGTAAAACCAACGCAAATAGATTGTACATCACAAGAAACAAATGGTGCAAAAGAAATTACATTAATTACATGTACAGCAACAGGTGCAGAAAGGCTTATTATAAAAGCAAGAGAAATTTAGAAAAAATTTCAAAAAATTGAAAAATTTAAAAAATAATCTTCCTAAAAATTTGTCATAATAAAATTATAAAACAAAAAAGGAGGATTATTTTTTATGAAAAAAATACTAACAATAAGCATTATATTAACAATTACATTTTTATATACATTTTCAGTTTTAAGCTTTGCAGACACATTAGATACATTAAATGTAGAAGTTGATAAAAGCATAGTAAATCCAGGAGATATAGTAAATATAAATATTAATTTTGGACAAAGTTTAGGTTCATATACTTTTGATATTGCATATGATAGTAAATTACTAGAGTACGTATCATCTGAAGGTGGAACAGTAAATGATACTAAAGAAAAGGTTAGAATTTATTTTTTTGATGCAACAGGTGGAACAAGTCCAAGAAGTAATATGACAATGAAATTTAAAGCAAAAGAAGGTATTACAACATCTAATCCAACTAATTTTAGTATTACAGCAGAAGGACTTGCAAGTCCAGATGCAAAAACAAAGTATGATGAAATAAAAACACCAATTGTAAAAAATATTACAGTAGAACCAGTATACGAAGACTATTCTATATCTTTAGAATATAGTGGAAATATTCAAAAAAATGAAGAAAAACAAATGCAAATTATAACTTCTAGTACAATGGGAAGATACTATGAACATGCAAGATTAGTAGCAAGTGTGCAAACTCCAGAAGGTGCTACAGCAAAACTTCTTGCAACAGATGAGCAAGGTTTAAGTCATGATATACTTCAAAGTGGATGGGGAGATGCCTCAGGTTATAAAATTGGAGGACAAGTAAATCAAAAATTACAAGCTACAGGAATTTTTAGCGAAGATGGATTATATACAATAACTTTAAAATTAATAGATAGAGATACCTCAGATACAGAAATTGCAAAAGCAATATATAACATTACAGTAGGAGAAAAAAATGTAGTAAATAAAGATGAGGAAGAAACACAAAATCAAACGCAGGCGCAAACACAAACACAAACACAAATACAAACGACAACCCAAACTAAACAAGAAGAACCTAAAAGTCTTCCAAAAACAGGTAATAATATCCTTTGGATAAGTATTATAGTGCTATTTACAATTACTGCATTATTTATTATAAACAATAAAAGAAAAGTAAAATAAAAAATAGATAAAAGCGGGTGTGATACCCGCTTAAGTTACATAGGAGAGGGAAAATGAGAAAAAGAAACAAAAAAGAAAAAACATTTATTAAAACAAAAATAATAATAAATATAATATTACTTATCTTTTTAATATTTTTTGTAGTAAATACAACGTTTGGAATATATAAAGAACAGCAAATAAAAGAAAAAAAAGAAATAAGCAATAAAATAACAAACAAAAATCAAGAAAATGGAAATATAATAATTGAAGATATAAAGCCAAAAGAAAATATAGCAGAGGAATATTTAGAATACAAAGTAGATGCAAAATTAGAAGTACCAAAAATAAATTTAGAAACTTATGTACTTAAAACATATACGAAACAAGCTTTAGACACATGTGCTACAAAATTTTGGGGACCTAATCCAAATGAAATCGGAAATTACTGTATTGCAGGTCATAATATAAAAAAAGAAAATATGTTTTACAGGTTAAATGAATTACAAATAGGGGATAAAATTTATTTATCAGATAATAAAAATGGTAAATGGGAATATATAATTTATGATATATATAAAGTTTTGCCAGAAGATACATCAAGTCTAAAGCAAGATACAAATAACAAAAGAGAAATTACATTAATTACTTGCACAAATTATTCAAATCATAGAATTATAATAAAGGCAAAAGAAGTATAAAAAAACTAAAATATGTAAAAATACTAATATGAATATCAAGTTTTATAAAAAAATAATAATTACATTTATATTAATAATTTGGATAGCACTTCCAGTTAAAGCATCTTCAAAATTTGAAGGAATTGAATATTTTCCAGAAAGTTATAGGCCATACCTTCAAGAATTAAAAAGCAAACACCCAAATTGGAACTATGTAGCATTATATACAAATTTTGATTGGAATTATGTAGTAAACAAGGAAAATCAATTTGGAAAAAATTTAGTACCAAAATCTTATTCAGATTCTTGGAAAAACACGACTCAAGGTCAGTATAATGTAGAAGTAGATGCAGGTTGGGTAGATGCATCTAGGCAAGCAGTAGAATATGCTATGGATCCTAGAAATTTTTTAAATGAAGTAAGATTATTTCAGTTTGAAGAACTATCATATAACCAAAACACAAATAAACAAAGTGGTGTAGAAAAAATACTATATGGTACAGAATTTTATAATAGAATTGTTGAATACAAAGATGCAAATTTAAATAATATTGTAACTACAAAAAAATATTCTGATTGTATTTTATCTGCTGCAAAAACATCTTTAGTTAGTTCATATCATTTAGCATCAAGAATTAAACAAGAAGTTGGGCCATTTTTATCGCACAGTTCAATTTCAGGTACAGTTCCAGGATATGAAGGATTATATAATTTTTACAATATTGGAGCAACAAGTTCTTCCGAACCATTAGGTGCAATAAAAAATGGTTTAGAATATGCAAAAAATGGAAAAGGAGCAAGCAGTCAAACACAAAGAAAATATTTAATTCCTTGGAATACAAAAGAAATAGCAATAACAGGTGGTGCAATTTTTATAGGTTCTAGTTATATAAATATAGGTCAAGATAATGTATACTTGCAAAAATTTGATGTAAATGATCAAAAACAAGGAGAATTATTTTGGCATCAATATATGACAAATGTTTTAGCTCCATATAGTGAATCTAAATCCATATATAATGGATATAAAAATAGCAATTTATTAGATTTAACTATGAACTTTGTGATTCCAGTCTACCAAAATATGCCAGAGTATCCAGTAGAAAGTCCAAGTATTTCAAAAAATGACTTTAACTTAGATAATACAAAAGTATATGCAGATGTTACAGGTTTACTAAATGTAAGAACAGGTCCTGGAACGTCTTATGAAGTGCTAAAACAAATAGATAGAAATGAAATAATGACAAGAATTGCAAAAGGAAAACAAGTAGGCGAATTATGGGATAAAGTTAAACTTTCTAATGGTATGATAGGATATGTTTTTCAAAGTTATTTAAAAGAAGCTTTAGATGTTCAAATTTCGGATATTAATTTATCTTTAGATAAAAATATAATAGATAAAAATGAAACAATTTCCTTAAATGTAACTATTATTCCAGAAGAAGCAAAAGACAAAAAACTAATTTATTCTTCATCAGATGATCGTATTGCAAGAGTAAATGATAAAGGAAAAATTACTGGAATTAGTTCAGGAAAAGCAACAATTACTGTATCATCTGAAGATAAAAAAGTAGAAAAAAGCATACAAATAGAAGTATACACAAAAGTAAAAGATTTAGAATTAGACATAGATAAAATTATTATGCAAGAAGGGGATAGTTTTCAAATAAATCCGATTGTATATCCAGAAGATGCAAATAATAAAAATATTATTTTTAGTTCATCTAATAATAGTGTAGCAAAAGTTACCAAAGAAGGAAATATACTTGCAATTAAAAGTGGAGAGTGTAAAATTACTGCAAAAACAGAAGAAGAAAATATAGAAAAAGATGTAGAGGTAACAGTAAGAAAAAAATTAGAAGAAGGAGAAATTGTCTTTGATAAAAGTTTAGTAGTAAAAGGTAATGAAATAACAGGATTAGATGATACAAAAAATACTGCAAAAAATATTAAAGATAAAATAACAACTAATTATACAGTACAATTAATAGACTCGAGCGGTGAAAAAATTCCAGAAGATAGCTTTGTTGGTACAAATTCTAAAATAATAATATTAGATGAAAATGAAGAAATTGTTATGGAATATATAATCATACTATATGGAGATATAGATGGCGATGGAAAAATAAACAGTGTAGATTTACTTGTATTACAAAGACATATTTTAGAAATTGAAAAATTAAATGGAGTATTTTTAAAGGCTGGAAATATTGATAAAAATGGAAAAAATCCATCATCACTTGATTCTTTGCTTATACAAAGGCATATATTAGAGTTAGAAAAAATAAAGCAAAAATAAAAGGAGACTTTTTTAAATGAAAATATCATGGAAGATAATAGTTTTATGTATTATATCATTTTTACTTTTAAATGTAGATTATTCATTTGCAAAAGAAAATGTAGAGCTTATAGTAGATAGAGATAACATTATTAAAGAACAAGAATTTAAAATGAATATAAATATTACTGATGCAAATGTTGCAGCATTTACTGTTCAAATTTATTTTGACACATCTAAAGTAGAGTATGTATCTGGACCAGATAATGCAAACTATGTAGATAGTAGAATTATATACACATGGTTTGATGAAAATGGTGGAAATAGTTTAAATCAAAATTTACGGACATGGAGAATTTGTATTTAAATGTATAGAAGAAGGAGAAGCAAAATTTGCTTTATTTGGAGAGTATTATGATAAAAATGGAAAACCTATTAAAATAGAAAATAGTACTAAAACAATAAATATTAAACCACGAGAAGAAATAACTCAAAATCAAGAAGAAAATACAGATAAAAAAAATGCTAATTTAAAAATACTTAGGTTAAATGAAGAAGGAATAAGTCCTAGTACGTTTGAAAAGGAAGTTACAAAATATTATTTTATAGCAAATGAAAATATAAACAGTTTAGATGTTACGGCAATACCAGAAAATGAAAAAGCAAGTGTAAAAATAACTGGAAATCAAAATTTTGTAAATGGTCTAAATGAAATTAAAATAGAGGTTACATCAGAAGATAATACAAACAAAAAGATATATGTAATATATGTTACAAAAACAAATAATATAGAAAGCGCAAATGCAAATTTAGAAAATTTAGCATTAGAAAATGTTACATTAAACCCTGAATTTAATGCAGATGTAACATATTATAATGCAGAAGTGTCAAAAGATATAGAAAATATAAATTTAATTGCTGTAGCGGAAAATATAAATGCAACTGTACAAATAAATAAAAATGACAAGTTAAATGTAGGTAAAAATAATATTAAAATTTTAGTAACAGCTGAAGATGGATATACAACAAAAGAATATAATGTAGAAGTATATAAAAGAGACGAAAAAGAAGAAGAAGCTTACATTAAAGATCAAGAATTGCAAACAAGAAAATTAAGTACACTTTTAGAAGAAAACGATACTATAGAAAATGAAAAAGAAAATGAAATTATGCAAAATAATGAAAAAACAAATAAAGAAAAAAGGGTTTATAATGGAATAATAGTTTTAGTAATTATTATAGTTATTGTTTTTACCTTGATATTATGGATTAGAAAAAAACATAAAAAAAATGAAGATAGCATATAATTTAACTAAGCTTTTTTATAGGGGGAAATTATATGTTTCTAGTATTTAGCAAAGAAAAAATATATTCATATATTGTTGCACTAAGTACTGTTGCAGTTTTATTTGGACTTTCATCTTTTTTTATGACAAAAGATAAAGAAGAAGCAGTACAAACAGCTGCAAATGTACAAAAAGAACTTCCAATATATTGTGTTGAAACAAATGAAAAAAAACTTTCACTTACTATTAATTGTGCATGGAATGCAGATGATATAGATCAAATATTAAAAACATTGGAAAAGCAAAATGTAAAAGTTACATTTTTTATGGTAGGAGACTGGGTAGATAAATATGAAGAAGCGGTAAAAAAGATTTCATATGCAGGGCATGAAATACGGAAATCATTCAAACAACCATAAGCATGTAAATAATTTAAGCTATGAAGAAAATGTTTCAGAGATTATAGAATGTAGTAAAAAAATAGAAAAAATTACAGGTAAGCCTACTACATTATATAGAGGACCTTATGGAGAATACAATGATACAGTAGTAAAAGCTGCAAAAGATAATAATCATCAATTAGTTCAATGGTCTGTAGATACATTAGATTATAATGGATTAGATTTAAGTAGTATGTGGAATAGATTAAAAGATAAAATAACAAATGGAAGTATAATATTAATGCATAATGGAACAAAACATACTGCTGAAAGTTTAGACACAATTATACAAAACATAAAAGAAAAAGGGTATGAAATAGTTCCAGTATCTGAACTAATTTATAAAGATAATTTTACAATTGATAATACAGGTATGCAAAAAAAGAATATAAACTAAAAAAATGTATATAATAGGTATAAAAGACAAAATAAGAAAGGTAGAAAAAATGCAATCTATTCATTTTGTAGGAATTATTGCTGAAAACAAAAATATTCAATTTATTAAAAAAATGCTTAATCCATTATTAAAAAATGTAAAAATAATTTGTATTACAAATGAAAATATAGATAATTTAAAAAATGTTACATTTGATATAATAGTAGTTTTCAATTCACTTAAAAAATTAATTTTTAAATTAGAAGTATTAAAGCAGATGTTAATAAAAACAAGATGGATTATTTTAAATTCAGATATTAAGGAAAACATTGAATGTATTGAAAATTTAACGTTAAATGTAATTACATTTGGATTTAATTCAAAAGCAACAATTACTACATCTAGTATTCAAGAAGATGAAATTTTTGTATGTATACAAAGAAGTATAAAAATAGATAAAAATAACCAAATAGAGCCACAAGAAATAAAAATAAATTATAGCAAAGAAAAAATAGAAGATTATGCTGTATGTGTTATGGGAATAGTTGGTATACTTAAAATACAAGAGTATTTTTAATATGCGTTTTTTGGAATTTATAACAAAAATATAAAAAAATTAACATTTTATGTAGACAAATCCAAAAAAAAGTAGTATAATATATCTGTACTAATTAAAAATGAAGTATAAAAAACGACTAGATGAATAAAATACAATAGATAAATAAGTTAGGAGGAAAGAAAATTGAATACAAATTATTCAGATAATAACCACTTATGTTTAGTGGGAAAAGTTACAAGTGAAAAAAGATTCAGTCATGAAATTTATGGAGAAAGCTTTTACATATTTGACATGGAGGTACCACGTTTAAGTGATACAGCAGATATTATTCCAATAACAATATCAGAAAGACTAATTAATGAAGAAAAAATGCAAATAGGAAAAAGAATTATTGTAAAAGGACAATTCCGTTCTTACAATAGTTACGAAAACGAAAAAAACAGATTAATACTAACTGTATTTGCAAAAGATGTTATTTTTGAAGAAGAAATTGAAAATAGCATACAAAATGATGAAACAATAAAAGAAAACGTTTCAAATGAAGTTGTTTTATGTGGTTATATATGTAAAAAACCAATATACAGACAAACACCATTTGGACGTGAAATAGCAGATCTTTTACTAGCAGTAAATCGTGCTTATAACAAATCTGACTATATTCCATCAATTGCATGGGGAAGAACAGCAAGATTTTGTCAAAACCTACCAACAGGAACAGAAGTAAAAGTAGTAGGTAGAGTACAATCTAGAAAATATGAAAAAAAGCATGAAGATGGAACAGTAGAAGAAAGAGTAGCATATGAAGTATCTATTAGTAGTTTAGAAGTTACAAATAAAGATAGTCAATATGTTAAAAAAGAAGAAAGCCAAGAAGAAGCAGTATAAAATAATAAAGAATAAAAAATAAAAAACGCCTCATAATAAATATGAGGTGTTTTTGTATGAAAAAAAATAATAAAAAAAATAAAGATATAGAAAAAACAGAGCCTGCAACAAAATATGGAGAATTTATATCTTCATATTTCAATTGGATAACGCTAGATAAGCAAAAAGAAGTAGTTGAAAATTTAGAAAATATAACAAAAGATAAATAATAATAAAATTAAAACTATCAATAGGTATTAAAAAAAGGTCTAAAAAATTTCTCCTAAAACATTGCAAAAATTTATTTGTTATGATATAAAATAAATAAAGAAAAGATAGGAGAAAACAAATGAAAATAAAAACAAACGCTAAAACCGTTGCAGGAGTACACACACACACACACAAGTAATATATTAAAAGAAAATATAGATAAAAAACAAATAGAACCAAGTTCCATTTGTGTATTTTTGATATAAAAAATCAGAATACCAAAAATGAAACTTTGGTTCTATTTTGCATTTAAAATGTTTAACGCATATACAAAAACAAATGCAAATGTAGGGGCGATTTTAATCGCCCGCAAACTGCAAAGAAATACCCAAACACGTGTAGGGGCAGACGCCTTAAGTCTGCCCATCTACAAAGGCAAACCCTATACATGTAGGGGTTCGTCTTGACGAGGCTGTTGAAAAAATCAATTTATGTTAATGATATATTTAAAAAAATCACTCAAAATGCTGGTAAAAA
>CANRMR010000035.1 GCA_947631785.1 uncultured Clostridia bacterium
TGCGACCTCATGGTCCCAAACCACGCGCGCTACCAACTGCGCTACACCTCGATAAAAAATATATTTAAAAACAATAAATATAATAACATAAAAATAAAAAAAAATCAATATTTTTTTAAAAAAACTTTTTTTTTAAGAAAAAGTATGCTATAATATCTTTCAAGATGTGCCTGTAGTTTAGCTGGATAGAATGGCAGGCTACGAACTTGCAGATCGGGGGTTCGAATCCCTCCAGGCACACCATTTGCTTAAATGGTAGTCTTTTATTATGATAAAGTTTATAAAAATTTTAAATTAAGTGATTAACATCATTACGGAGATAGGAGAATAAAAGATGGATTATATTTTTGAAACGCAAAATACTTGTGCCAGAAAAATTAGATTTACTTTAAATGGTAATGTGGTAACTAATGTTAAGTTTTTAGAGGGAGGATGTCCAGGAAACTTGCAAGCACTTCCAAGACTGGTAGAAGGAATGACAGTAGAAGAAATAGAATCAAAAATAGGTGGAATTGATTGTGGAGGAAGAGGAACATCATGTGCTGATCAATTAGCAAAAGCTGTTAGAAAAGCATATGAAGAATCACAAAAACCAGCTTAATTAAATATAGAGATAAATGAAAATGCTAAATCAATTTTCAAAAGCTGAATTATTAATTGGATAATAAAATGTTCCATCAGTAGCGGAACTAATTATTGTAGGAGAAGTAGTTAAGGATATAATTTATAATAAAAACGAAAAGGTGTAATGTTTTTTCATTACACCTTTTTGTTTTTATTATTATTTTATATTATTTTGAAGATGCTGGTAAATAAGGATAAATTGTACCTGCAAGTTTAGATATTGGCATAGATTGTAACCAAACTGTTCCAGGACCTTGTAATGTTGTTAAAAATAATCCTTCACCACCAAATAATACATTCTTTACACCTTTTACAGTAGTAATATCTAATTGTACACCTTCTGTCATTGCAGCTACATAACCATTATCAACTTTTAATGTTTCTCCAGCAGCTAATTCTTTTTTAACGATGTTTCCATCTAATTCTAAATAAGCTTTACCAGGACCTGTTATTTTTTGCATAATAAATCCTTCACCACCAAATAAACCAGCACCAAATTTTTTTCTAAAATGCATTTTCATATCTACTGATTTTTCAGCACACATAAAAGATTTCTTTTGGCAAATTATACTTTCACCATTTGATAAATCAAATTCTAATATTTCTCCTGGAAAAGATGAAGCAAAAGAAATTTGTGTATTATCTTTTTCAGCTGTATATGTGTTCATAAATAAAGATTCACCAGAAAAAGCTCTACCTAAACCTTTCATAATTCCACCATTTGTATTCGTTTCCATTGTAATTCCTTCTGTCATCCAGCTCATACCACCGGCTTCAGTAAAAATTTGATCACCTTTTTCAAGTGTACAATTTAAAACTGGTAAAAAATTTCCAACAATTTCACCTTTCATAATAAAAAACCTCCTTTAAATTTCAAACAAATTTTATCATAAAAAGAAGAAAAATACAATATAATGATGGAAAGAAATCTAATCATTTAAATTTTTAATGCTAGGAGAATAAATAGAATTTCCGCATATAATCAAAACGAGAACCATGACATGGACAATCCCAAGTTTTTTCTAAATTATTCCAAGAAAGTTCGCATCCTAAATGTGTGCAAACAGGATTAACTTGGTAAATTCTACCTTCTTTATTTTTATAAACACCTACTTTTTTGCCATTTATTTCTACAATTTTACCTTCGTCAACGTTTAGGTTATTTATAGTATCTTCTGGTAGTTTAAATTTTTCAATAACCAAAGAATTAACACTTTCTTTAATCATGTTTTTTAGTTCATCTTTATTTTTTATTGGTTTTAATCTAGTTGCTTTAAAAATGTCTTCATATTGATTTGAATTTCCTAAAATTTTATCTGTAATTATATTTGCTGCAATATTTGATGAAGTCATACCCCATTTTTTATACCCTGTTGCTACAAAAAGATTTGGCATAATTTGTGAAAAATGTCCTATATATGGAATCTTATCTAGGGAGATACAATCTTGAGTAGACCATCTATATAAAACTTCACAATCTGGATACATAGATTTTGCAATTTTTTCTAAATTATTATAACGGTTTTTTAAATCTATTTTTTCACCTGTTTTATGGCTACCCCCAGCAATAAGCATAAGTTTTTGATTTTCGCAATCTATTGTTCTAAAGGAAATAGAAGGTGTTTCTTTACTAATATACATGCCATCTGGCAAAGTTTCTTTAGTTTTAATTGCTATAACATAAGACTTTTCTTGATACATTTTTAAAAAATAAAATCCAGGAAAGTTGATTATAGGATAATTTGTTGCAATAATTACAGAACGAGAATAAATTTTGTTATTTTTTGTATAAGTTACATATCCATTTAAGTCTTTTTTTACATCATAAACTTTAGTGTTTTCATAAATCTTACAGCCTGAATTTAAAATTGAATTACATAGACCTAAAATATATTTTCTAGGATGAAATGTAGCCTGTTTTGGAAATTTTATTGCAGCTATAATTTCTAATTTAAGTGGAATATTAGATACAAATTCAGCAGGAAAATTTAGTTTATTTAGTGCTGATACTTCCTCTTTAATATCTGATAAATATTTATTATCTTGAGTATAAACATATGCATCTTGATAGGAAAAATTACAAGAAATGTTTTCTAAATCAATTATATTTTCAATATTAGAAATAGCTTCTTCATTTGCTTGTAAGTACGATTTTGCATAGCTTTTGGAAAAACTATCAATTAAATATTTATAAAATAAACCATGTTGTGATGTTATTTTTGCAGTTGTATTACCAGAAGTTTTGCATGCTATTTTGTCTTTTTCCAATACAACTACATTAAAACCGTTTCTTAGCCAAATAATATGCACAGGAAATTCCAGTAATTCCGTCCTCCTACAATACAAATATCTGTTGTAATATCATTAATAAATTTGTCATTACAAGGTATATCTTGACAAGAATCTATCCAATAAGAATTCATAATAAAAACCTCCTAACACTATTTTTTACAATGTTAGAAGGATTATACATTTTACCAATGATATGTTTCACCTTTAGAAATTTTAAATGCTCGAAAAAGCTGTTCTAATAAAAATACTCTAATTAACTGATGAGGAAATGTCATTTTTGAAAAGCAAATTTTTTCGGTCGCAATAGAGAGTAATTCTTCAGTAAGTCCTAAAGTTCCACCAATAATAAAAGTAATATTACTGTTATTATTTAATGCAATTTCGTCTATTTTAGATGAAAATTCTTCAGATGTATATTGTTTACCAGTTAAATCTAGACAAAAAATATATGAATCCTTTTTTAAATGATTCAATATTTTTTGACATTCCTTTGATTTTATTTGTGTTAATTGCATTTGAGATAATTTATCTTGCAACTTTTCGTCAGGAAGTTCTGTAATAGTAAGAATACAATATTTTGATAAACGTTTGCTATATTCATAAATTGCATCTTTTAAATAGTTTTCTTTTATTTTTCCAATACATAAGATTTCAATATGTAACATTAACTCACCTCAATAAAGTTGCTTGGTTTATCTCTATTTGCAACTGTAAGATTTATAAAATCTTTAGAAACTCCATAGTTAGATAATTCTTCTAAGGCACTTTCATAAGCAAGTTTTGGAAAATTATTTTCTTTGCTTAAATGACCTAGTATTGCAGATTCAAGACCAGAATCTACAAGATGTGCAAGTGTTTGACCTGCAATATGGTTTGACAAATGACCATTTTCTCCTAAAATTCTTTGTTTTAAAGCAAATGGATAATGGGAATATTTTAGAATTTCAGGTTCATAGTTTGCCTCTAACATAATAAATTTGCTACCAGACAAAGAATCAAATATTTTATTATCAATATGGCCTAAATCAGTTGCAATACTAATCTTGGTATTATTATTTATAATACTAAATCCACAAGAATCTGCAGCATCGTGAGGAGTTTTAAAAGATTTAATTATTAGGTCTTCAATTTCAAAATCTTCAGAAATATTAAAATATTTAATATTGTTATCAGATATTTTTTCTTTTTGTTCTTTCATATTATCCCAAGTTTTTGATGTAGCAAAAACAGGGATATTGTATTTTTTAGATAAAGTACCTAAACCTTGTATATGATCTGTATGTTCATGTGTTACTAAAATTGCGGAAATATCATTTACATTAACATTAATATTTTCAAGAGCATCTGTGATTTTTTTACAGCTAACTCCAGCATCAATTAATATATTTGTATTTTTACTTTGAACAAGTAGACTATTACCAGTACTACCACTATATAAACTACAAAATTTTAACATGACGTATCTTCAACTCTTTCGATTTTAGCACCAAGTTTTCTAAATTTTTCTTCTATATTTTCGTATCCACGATCAATATGTTCTAAATTATATATTTCTGTGCTACCTTCTGCAATAATTCCTGCAATAATTAAAGCAGCACCAGCTCTTAAATCTGTTGCATAAACAGGTGAACTGGATAAACTTTCTACACCTTCAAAAAATGCAGATTTACCTTGTGCAGTAATGTGAGCTCCCATTTTATTTAACTCTTCAGTATATTGAAAACGAGATTCCCAAATACTTTCATTAATAATACTTGTACCTTCTGCAGTAGATAAAATTACTCCCATTTGTGGTTGTAAATCTGTTGGAAAACCAGGGTATGGAAGAGTTTTAATATTTACTTTTGTAGGACGCTTATTGCACCATACATGAAGACTATCTCCACCTAAATCTTCAACAAAGGCACCCATTTCTACAATTTTAGCAGTTACAGGTTCTAAATGTTTTGTAATACAATTTTTAATAATTAAATCTCCACGAGATGCAACAGCAGCAAGCATAAAAGTTCCTGCTTCTATTTGATCTGGAACTACAGAATAATTTGCGTTTCCTGGAAGTCTATCTACTCCATTTATTTTAATAACATCTGTTCCAGCTCCACGAATATCGGCACCCATTGTATTTAAAAAGTTTGCAACATCTACAATATGAGGTTCTTTTGCTGCATTTTCTATAATAGTTGTTCCTTTTGCTAAAACACTAGCAAGCATTATATTTATAGTTGCGCCAACAGATACAATATCCATGTAAATAGAAGTACCAACTAAAGTATCTGCATGAGCTGTTATTTTTCCAGAAGATATTTCAACAGTTGCACCTAATCTTTCAAAGCCTTTAATATGTTGGTCAATTGGTCTTGCACCTAATTTACATCCACCAGGCATGCCCACTTGTGCATGATGACATCTGCTAAGAAGAGATCCAATTAAATAGTAAGATGCTCTAAATTTACTAGTCATATCTAGTGGTGCAGATGTACAAGAAATAAATCGAGTATCAATTTTAATTGCATTTGGACCTATCCATTCTATTTTTGCACCTAATTCTTCTAATATCTTACAATAAATTTTTACATCACTTATATTGGGTAAATTTTCTACTACGCAAATACCGTCTACTAAAAGAGTAGCAGGTAATATTGCAACTGCGGCATTTTTTGCTCCACTAATTATAACTTCACCTTTTAAATGAGTTTTTCCTGTAACAACTAATTTTTCCAAAATTATTCCCCCAAGTTCGTTTTTATTACAATTAATTAATATTTATAACAAAATAGAGTGTAATTAAACACTCTATCTATAAAATATAACATAAAAAATATAAATTTACAATATATTTTTAATTTTTTGCAGTTAAAATTTTTACATTTTGGAACATTTCTAAAATTTTAAATTTGAATTTAATTTCATTTGTGTTATCAGAAATTAAACTAAAGTCTTCATCTGACATATTTTCTTTTAATGTTTCCTTTGAAGATGTAGGTACAATTCCAGAAGAAACATCAACAAAACATAAAGGAGGGAACATTACACACCACCAATTTTGACCTTTTGCTTCTCCAATTTCTACTTTTAAAGCATCATAAAATCCTGCTGGAAGTGAAATATCGCCATACGTTTTTGTAGGAAAACTGTAATTTCCTATATTTACTTTTACTTCATAATCAAAACCTTGTTCTTTAATAGTTTTATTTGCAATTGTATAAAAATCATCTAAATGATCATTTGCAATTTTAATTACTTCTTCTTTAGAATTAACATTCATAGATATTGAATTCATATATTCTATTAATTTATTACGAACAATATATTTTAAATTTTGATCTTCATCTGAATTACTATTTGCAATTACATGCAAGCGAAATACACTTTTTTCCAAATCCGAAGATACAGCAGAAACATAAGAAGATGCACATACTGTAAAATATAATACAAAAAGTAATAAAAGAATGGATATTAATGCTATTTTTTTGATATTAATTTTAAATAAAAATTTCATATTAACCTCCTTAAATACAAAATTGTAAAATTATCTCTTTAAAAAAAGTATTAACCAAAAAATAAAAGATATACATTTTAAAGAAAAAAATAAAAAAAATATAAAATTTTTAGTTAAAAACAAAAAATATTACAAATATTACAAACTAAAATTATACAAAAATATTAGATGTAGTCTTATTTTGCCGAAATGTCGAAAAAACAAGAACGATTCTTATGAAATGTAATTGACACATTTGAAATAAAATGGTAAAATTTACCAGTAGTAATTTTTAGGAGGAGTGAAAATGAAACTTCAAGATGAAGATGTAAGCCTAATTTGCGGCCTTTATGCAAGCAAATGGCATTTGGCAACAATGTTAATTCCATTAATTAGTAAGAAAATAGAAGAAGGAGAAATTATAACCACTATTTTAGAAGAAACTATAGAAGATGAAATAAAACAATTATTACAAAAAATAAATATAACAAAAGAAGAAAAAACAAAAATACAAAATATAGGTTGGGTAAAAAGTGAGAAAATTAGTGAAGAACAAATAAATGTAAAGGATAAAAAAATAAATGTAATTATAACAGGAAATAAAGAAAATATTGATAAAAATAATAAAAATTTATTAAAATTATTAAATAAAAATATAATAAAAAATAAATATGTAAATATAATAAATTTATATGAAATAGAACAAATAAATGATATAAATGAAATATTAAAAAAATATGATTATATAATAAATACATCAGGAATACACCCAAAAGAAGAAATATATCCAAATGAAAGTAATAAAGAAGCAAAAATTTCATAAAATAAAAATACTAATACAGTTATATTAGTAGTTTTACTTTAATAAATATTGACTTTGATTATAAAATGTAGTATTATTGTGATATGTCTAATTAATATTTAGGAAGGAAAAGATTGCATATGTATACAAAATTAGAAGAAGCAAAAGAAATACTAAAAAAATATAATCAAGAGCAATTATTAAATAGTTATGATAAATTAAATGAAGAAAATAAAGAAAAATTATTAAACCAAATTTTAAATATTGATTTTGATTTGATTTCAAAACTATATGAAAATACAAAAAAAGAAATAAAACTTGAAGATGCAAATATTGAGCCTATTTCATATATTGACAAAGAAAAATTATCAAAAGAAGAATATGAAAAATATGAAAAAATAGGAAGAAAAGTTATAGAAGATGGACATTATGCTATAGTTACAATGGCAGGAGGTCAAGGAACAAGATTAGGACATAAAGCACCAAAAGGTACATTTAACATAGGAGAAGGCATTGAAAAGTCTCTATTTGAAGCTTTATCAGATACAATAAAAGAGGCAAATATAGAATATAATGTAGAAATTCCCTGGTATATAATGACAAGTCGTGAAAATAATAATCAAACAGTGGAATTTTTCGAAAATCATAATTACTTTGGATTTAATAAAAAAAATGTTGTATTTTTTAAACAAGGTGAATTACCAATGGTAGATACTAATGGTAAAATTTTAATAGATGAAAATGGAATGGTGAAAGAAGCGGCAGATGGACATGGTGGAGTATTCGAATCTATGGTAAAAAATAATATTATAGATGATATGAAAAATAGAAAAATTGAATGGATATTTATTGCAGGAGTAGACAACATACTTGCAAAAATGATAGATCCAATTGCAACAGGACTTGCAATTTCTAAAGGAGTACTTGCAACAGGAAAATCTGTTGTAAAAAGAAATCCAGAAGAAAAGGTAGGAGTTTTTTGTAAGAAAAATGGAAGACCATATGTTATAGAATACACAGAAATAGACAAAAAAATGGCAGAAGAAGTAGACGAAAATGGAGAACTTTTATATGGAGAATCACATATTATTACAAATTTATTTAATATAAAAGCAATAGAAAATTTGAGCAAAGATAAATTACCATATCATAGTGCATTTAAAAAAGCAAAATATATAAATGAAAAAGGAGAATTAGTTAATCCATCTGAGCCAAATGCATTTAAATTTGAAGCTTTTATATTTGATGCTTTTGAAAGATTAGAAGATATGGCAATTTTAAGAGTAAAAAGAGAAGAAGAATTTGCACCTGTAAAAAATGCAGAAGGTTTAGATAGTCCAGAAACTGCAAGAAAGCTATACTTAAATTATATGCAATGTAAAAATAAAAATAATATACAATATCAAGACGTAGCAAAAGTAATTGTGCAAAAAGAAGATATAAATAACATAAATAATGTTATTTATTCAAATGAATTTAAAGTTACTATAAATAATATAGAAAATCTTCAAAAAGAAAATAAAATAAAAATAAAACAAATAGAACCAAAAGTAGCAGCAAAAAATGTTACAGATAAAGATAAAAAATAAAACAAATTAAAAGCACGGTATATCCGTGCTTTTAATTTGTTTTATTTTCATCTAATTTCCAACTTGTTAAGTTTCGCCTAATTGCACCATAAAGATTTGCTCTAACAGAAGGAATATTATAATTTAAATTAGCAAGCAATTCCTTAATATCTTCTCTTTTTGATTTTCCATCCATGGTACAACACTTTGGCATAATTTCAATATTACTTTTTTTAATAAATTTTCTTATATATTTTTCAGGAGCATAAACTAAAGGACGAATTAAAGTTATTCCAGAACGATCCATTAAGCTTTTAGGAGCAAAAGTAGAAATGCTTCCTGTGTAAAATAAATTTAAAAGGAAGGTTTCTAAAACGTCATCCTCATTATGACCTAAAGCAATTTTATTACAGCCTTCTCTAATTGCAACAGAATTAAGGATACCTCTTCTTAAATTTGCACATAAAGAACAAGGATTTTTTTCATTTCTAATATCAAATACAATTTCCTTAATATGAGTTTTTTCAATAATTAAAGGAACATCTATAAATTTACAAATATTTTTTAAAGTATTTGTATCAAAAAAATCAAATCCTGGATTAATACTTACTGCAATAATAGAAAATTTTTTAGGGTAAAAACGTTGCAGATTTTTAAATCCCATAAGCATTGAAACTGAGTCTTTACCACCAGACAAAGCAACAGCAATCTTATCTCCATCTTCTATCATATCATAATCTTCAATAGCTTTCCTCATATAACTTAAAATTTTTTGCATTATTTATTTTCCTTTCAATTAAAGTTTTAATATAGTAGCGTGATTTTATTTTTATTTTTTTTAATGAAGCCATCTTCTTTTAAATTTTTAATTTCTCTCATCATTGCACTTCGATCTACGTTTAAATAATCAGCTAAATCTGTTAATGAAAAAGGTAATAAAAATGTTTTATTTAAATTGTAATTAGAGAGAATTTCAAAATATGTTAGTAATTTTTCACGAATAGTTCTTCTAGTTAAAAGTTCTATTCTTGAATTAAGTTGTATCATTTTGTTTAGTATTAGTTTAGGTAAAGAATCAGTTAAAATTGAATGAAATTTACAATTATTTTTACATTTTGTATAAATATCATCATATGTAAAAAATAAAACTTCACATTTTTCTTTTGAAATTACAAAAAATTCATTGTTTGTAGTTATTGTATAAAACATTTCTCCAAAGATATCAGATGCAGAAAAATGTTCAATAATAGTTTTACTTCCGTTTGAATTATAACGAACTAAATCTGCACTACCATAAACTAAAATGCATAATTGATTACGTTTAGAAATATATGAAGTGATAATTTCATTTTTTGAAAAATATTTTTTTTGCACTTTTGAGCATTTGCAAGAAAAATTTTCAATAAATTCTTCTATATTAAAATCCATTAGTATCACCATATTTATTATACAAAAAATTAAATAAAAATACAATAAAATATATGTAACAAAAATGTAATATTTCAAATTTTCTTAGACATATGCTAATTTAAAAAAACATAAAAAAAAATATTAAAAAAAGTTGCAATTACAACATTTTTTTAAAAAAGTTAAGATATAATTATTGTATCAAAAAAGAAAGGGGTAACAAAAAGTGAAAGTAATAAAAAGAGATGGAAGAGCAGTAGATTACGATAAAGGGAAAATTCAAATAGCAATTGAAAAAGCAAATGAAGAAGTAAATGGAAAGCAAAAAGTAGCAAAAGAAGAAATAAATGAAATTATAAATTATATTGAAGAATTAGATAAAAAAAGAATGTTAGTAGAAGACATACAAGATATAATTGAGCAAAAATTAATGGATTTAAAAAAATTTGATTTAGCTAAAAAATATATTGTATATCGATATAATAGAGCACTGGTTAGAAAACAAAACACAACAGATGAGTCAATTTTAGGACTTATTAAAACAACAAATAAAGAACTTATGGAAGAAAACTCAAATAAGAATGCAATTATTGCATCAACACAAAGAGATTTAATTGCAGGAGAAGTATCAAAAGATTTAACCAAAAGAATATTGTTACCAGAAAAAATTAGTAAAGCACATGAAGAAGGAGTATTACACTTTCATGATGCAGATTATTTTTTACAACCAATTTTTAATTGTTGTTTAATCAATATAGAAGATATGCTAGACAATGGAACAGTTATGAATGGAAAAATGATAGAATCACCAAAAAGCTTTCAAGTTGCATGTACTGTTATGACACAAATAATTGCAGCTGTTGCAAGTAGCCAATATGGAGGACAGTCAGTAGATATAAGCCGTTTAGGGAAATATTTAAGAAAAAGTTATGATAAATTTAGACAAGAAATAGAAGAAGAATATAAAGATAAATTATCAGAAGATATTATTGAAAATTTAACACAAAAAAGACTAAAAGCAGAGCTTTCTGCAGGAGTTCAAACAATACAATATCAAATAAATACATTAATGACCACAAATGGACAATCACCATTTGTAACAATATTTTTAAATTTAGATGAAAAAGATCCATACATAAAAGAAAATGCAATGATAATAGAAGAAATATTAAATCAAAGATTACAAGGAATAAAAAATGAAAAAGGTGTATATATTACGCCAGCTTTTCCTAAACTGATTTATGTATTAGATGAGCACAATTGCCTAAAAGGTGGAAAATATGATTATTTAACAAAACTTGCTGTAAAGTGTTCTGCAAAAAGATTTTATCCAGATTATATTTCAGCAAAAAAAATGCGTGAAAACTACGAAGGAAACGTATTTAGCCCAATGGGATGTAGAAGTTTTCTTGCACCATGGAAAGATGAAAACGGAAACTATAAATTTGAAGGAAGATTTAATCAAGGTGTTGTAAGTATTAATTTACCGCAAATTGGAATTATATCTGGTAAAGATGAAGATAAATTCTGGAAATTATTAGACGAAAGGTTAGAATTATGTTTTGAAGCTTTAATGTGCAGACACTATGCATTACTTGGAACAACATCTGATATTAGTCCAATACATTGGAGATATGGAGCAATTGCGCGTTTAAAACAAGGGGAAAAAATAGATAAACTATTAAAAGGTGGATATTCTACAATTTCCCTAGGATATATAGGTCTATATGAGGTAACAAAGCTAGTAAAAGGAGTTTCGCACACAACAAAAGAAGGGCATGATTTTGCTTTAAGATTGATGAAAAAATTAAGAGCAACTACAGATAAATGGAAAAAAGAAACTAACATAGGATTTGCATTATATGGTACACCAGCAGAAAGTTTATGTTACAGATTTGCAAAAATAGATAAAGAAAGATTTGGAATAATTGAAGATATAACAGATAAAGGTTACTATACAAATTCATATCATGTAGATGTAAGAGAAAAAATAGATGCTTTCGAAAAATTAAAATTTGAAAGTGAATTTCAACAAATATCTTCAGGTGGAGCAATATCTTACATCGAAGTTCCAAATATGACAAAAAACTTAGAAGCGTTAGAAAATGTTGTAAAATTTATTTATGATAATATTCAATATGCAGAGTTTAATACAAAGTCAGATTATTGCCATATATGTGGATTTGACGGAGAAATTATTATAAATGACGATAATGAATGGGAATGTCCAAATTGTGGAAATAAAGACCACAGTAAAATGAATGTAACAAGAAGAACTTGTGGATATTTAGGAGAAAATTTTTGGAATGCAGGAAAAACAAAAGAAATAAAAGCAAGGACATTACATTTATAATGAAATTAAAAGTTAAATTAAAATAAACAAAAGCTATATAATTTTATTTTTTAAATTATATAGCTTTTTTGTATATGTATGTCCAACTTTTAAGCAAGATTGAAAGGATTATTTTAAACCATTATTTAAATAGCAGAGAAATCAAAAAAATTATAAAATAGGTTGAAATTTTACTGATATAAAGGTAGAATAAAAGGACTAAGATATATGAGGTGGGAGAATATGTATCAATTTATTATTAAAGATATTAGAAAAGATAAAAAAATAACTTTAAAACATTTAAGCGATAAAACAGGGTTATCTATATCTTATTTATCAGAGATTGAAAATAATAAAATAAAAGAGCCAAGTTTTAGCGCAATTGGGAAAATTTGTGCTGTATTAGGAGAAAAAATCGAAAAAATTTATTTTATTCCTAACGAAATTGATAGTGTTAGGAATATGTTAAATATGTATATTGAAAAATATGGTTTAACAGATACAAAAACACAAAATATTAGTAAAATTTTAGATAGAATTACAGTAGAAGATTTAAAAACTAGACAATCAAAAAATATAAAGAATTTAGAGGATACGACTATTAATAATAAAAAAGTAGTTGATTTTTTTTAAAATGAGATGAAAGACACATAACATCTGCTAAAATTGTATATTTATTATTGACACATGAATAAAAATAAAATATAATTTATACAAATAAAAAAGGAGGGGATTCAATGAAAAAATATGTATGTGAATTCATTGGAACAGCAGTTCTTGTACTTTTTGGTTGTGGAAGTGCAGCAATAGCTGGACAGACACTTGGAACTTTAGGAATTGCTTTAGCATTTGGTTTATCTATTGTTGCTATGGCATATGTTATAGGAAATATTTCAGGATGTCATATTAATCCGGCTGTATCACTTGCTATGCTTATAAACAAGAAAATGACAGTAAAAGATTTTATAGGTTATGTTATTTCTCAAGTTTTAGGTGCAATTTTTGGAATAGCAATTTTATATGCTATTATGGCTTGTAGTGGATTGGATGTAGGTGTTCAAGGATTAGGAGCAAATGGATTTAATTCTGCATCAAGTGTAGGATTAAATATGGTAGGAGCAATTTTAGTAGAAGTTGTACTTACATTTGTATTTATATATACAATATTAGGTGTAACATCAGATGATAAAAAATCATCTGTAGCAGGAATTGTAATAGGTTTAACATTAGCTTTTGTTCATATTATGGGAATTCCACTAACAGGAACATCTGTAAACCCAGCAAGAAGTTTAGCACCAGCATTATTTTTAGGTGGAGAAGCTCTAAAACAAGTTTGGGTATTTATTTTAGCACCATTTGTAGGTTCTGCAATTGCTGCAGTTGTTTATAAATTCTTAAATAAAGAAGAAAGTAAATAAAATTAATAAATAAAAAAGTTTTATAAAAACGAAAAAATGACAAAATTTCAGTATTTTAGTGAAATTTTGCCATTTTTTCGTTTGGAGCGGACGTCGTAGTTATCTACAACTTTTTCTCTCACTTAACGATTGACACAAATATCAATCAATTTACTAA
>CANRMR010000036.1 GCA_947631785.1 uncultured Clostridia bacterium
AAATGAAAAAATTATAAGAAATAAATTAAAAATAAATGCTACAATAAATAATAGTAAAATTTTCAAAAAAATACAAAATGAATTTGGTTCATTTTACAATTATTTAAAAACGTTTACCAAAGATAAAATTATTTATGAGATAGATAAAACTACAAATCAATTATCAGATAATTTGTCAAAAGATTTGCAAAAAAAAGGGATGAAATTTGTTGGAAGTACAATTGTATACTCTTACTTACAAGCAATAGGTGTTATTTATTCTCATGAAAAAAACTGTTTTATGTATAAGAATAAATAAAAACAAATATAACCTTCATGCCCTCACCAACTACATAAATAAAAGGTGACAAAATCGCAAATATTATAGGGAGGCAAATTATATTTTTTATGATTACATGTATAAAAGAGACTTGATATGGCAACATCAAGTTTTGAAAATAAGATTATAAATTTAAAATTTTGAATAGTGAGGTTTGATTATGATAGAAAATATTGAAGTGCTATGTCATAGTAGTATTAAATTTTGTAAAGAAAAAATAATATATTTTGATCCATTTAAAATAAAAGAAGAATATAAAGATGCAGACATAATATTTATTACACATTCTCATTACGATCATTTTTCAGAAGAAGATATAGACAAGGTAAGAAAAGAAAATACAGTAATTTTTATTGATGATAGTTGCAGAAAAAATGGCTTTGGAAGGCAATTGTATATTGACTCCTGTATATCCAGTACTAGAAAATTATGAAAGAACAGATGAACAACTAATGAAATTAAAAGAAGAACATTTTAAAAGGATAGAATTGTCTGATGCCATATTAGTTGTAAATATAAATAATTATATTGGAGATAGTACAAATTCTGAAATAGAATATGCTAAAAAAATTGGAAAAGAAATTATATATTATACTGATTTAATTAAATACAATTAGAGCGACAAATTACAATAGATAGGGTAGATGATTAGTTAAAATTATCTGCCTTTTATTATATAATCATAGCAACAATTAATATTTGTAGAGGAGATTATTTCTCCTTTTTTCATAAATTCTTATAAAAGTGTTACTTTTTTAGAAATTTTATCAATATAAAGATGTAAGATATCTTAAAATAAAAAGGAGTTTAGATCTAAATTGAATGAGAGTAAAAAGATAAGGTATTATATAAAAAATAATGAACTTGATTTAGAAAAAATAATAAATGAGTATTCATCTTATACTGCTACTATTATAAATAATATGGCAAATGATAGTCTGAATAATGAAGATAAAGAAGAAATAGTTTCAGAAGTATTTTTTATATTATGGAAAAATAAAGAAAAATTGGATATTAACAAATATTTAAGTTCATATATTGCAGGAATAACAAGAAATGTAGTAAAAGAATATTTAAGAAAAATAAAAGTTAACTTCGATATTTCAGATTATGAGAATAGTTTATATAATTATGATAAAATCGATCTTCTGGATAATAATGTAGAAGAAATTAGTAAAATAGAAAAGAAACTAGAAAATATGAAAGAAATTGATAAAAAGATATTTTTAGATTTTTATTATTTTTCTAAATCAATTAAAGATATAGCTAAAGAACAAAAGATTTCTGAATTTAATGTAAAGCAAAGATTATATAGAATTAGAAATAAAATAAAGAAAGAGGTTAAATAGTATGAATAATGATAAAATTTTAGAAAAAGTAAAAATGAAAATAGCTATATCTCAAGTAGTGAAAGAGGAGGAGTTAGCTATGAAAAATAATAAAAAAAGTATAGGAAAAAGTATAGGTATTGCAGCTTGTGTTTTACTTTCAACAACAGGAATTGCATTTGCAACAACTAATTTAATAAATAAATTTGGTGCAAACAGCAGTGGAGGAGTGCAAACAGCAGTAGAAAATAACTATGTAAGTGAAGTTAATACAGAATATAAAATTTTTAACAATATAGGTGCAAGTATAGAATCATTTTTAATTGATGATAATAATTTTGACTTAACAATTAATTTAAAATTTGATGAAAAAATCAAAATAGGTAAGGATTTAAAATACGATATAATGGACTTAAAAGTAGTAAATGAAAAGGGAGAAAAAGTATTTGCAACACATGAATTAGAATTGGAAGAAATAAAAAAATTAAATTATACAGAACAGGAAGCAAAAGAAAAATACGACTATTATGATGGTTCATATAGTGGCATAGCAGAAAAAATAAGTGATAATGAATTAAAATATTATTTAACAGCAACTGGAGCATCAAAGGGATTTCCAGCATCCAAAAAATTAAATATAACATTTAACAAAATTAGAAGAAGATATTTGGCAGGTACTGAAGAAAAATATACTATTTATGAGGGTAAATGGAATTATGAAATTGATGTACCAACTAAAATGTCGAAATCAAATATAGTTAATTATAAATTAGTTTCTATAAGTGATAAAAACTATAAATTTGATGGAGCAATACTTTCAAATACTGCATTTAAAATTTATTTAAGTAATTGTGATGGAATTGCATGGAATGATAATGAATGTATTGAAACATCAGATGGAACTAAATATTATCCAACACATAGGTCTGATGGAGATGGAGAAATAAGTGTAAAAAGTGATGGTACAACAACTTACTACAATACATTTGATCTAACAAATTATAATACATCTGACAATTTAAAAGTACATTTATTTAAGTCAAATGGCGAAGAAGTTATTATAAAATTAGTTAAAGAAAAATAATTATAAATTTTTAAAGTAAGAGATATTTATTATTTCTTGCTTTTTTCTTATACTTTAGAAAAGCAAATTGATATGAGCAAGTAAAAATAAAAATCACATAATATAACCTTCACGCATATATTATACAAAAAAATGCGTTGGAGGTTTTTTTATGGATTACGAAATTATGATGAATGGATGTGTAAAAATAGGGCAAAGTGCTCCGGATTTTGAAGCAATAACAACAATGGGAAATATATCTTTATCAGATTATAAAGGAAAATGGTTAGTGTTATTCTCGCACCCAGGAGATTTTACCCCCGTGTGTACAACAGAAATAATTGCATTTGCAAAAGCAAATACATATTTTGAAAAAATGAATACTTGTTTATTAGGGTTAAGCGTAGATAGCAATGCCTCACACTTAGCATGGGTATATGATATTTATTGTAAAACTGGGTTAGTAGTTCCATTCCCAATTATAGCTGATAGAAATGGTGAAATTGCAAGAAAATATGGAATGATTTCTAATGATATATCTGTTACAGAAACTGTTAGAAACGTTTTTATTATTGATGATAAAGGAATTGTTAGAACCATACTTGTATATCCAATGAATATTGGAAGGTGTATACCAGAAATAATAAGGATTGTTCAAGCTTTACAAATAGCAGAATGTACTAAAGGTTCAACGCCAGTAAATTGGATACCAAACCAGCCAGTAATTGTTCCAGCACCAAAAACTTTTGAAAGTTTATTAGAAAGGAATAAAGAAATTGAAAAAAATAGAAATGGAATGAGTTGGTATTTAAGTTTTAAAAATCCACCAGAAAAATGTATGGAAGAAAATGAAAAGAAAAAATTAGAATAAAGGCAAAATAATGTTGTAACTGATGTGAAATAAAAATAATAGAAAAAAGTGATTCAAGTTGTATAATTTAATTGTTAAAAACAAATTATACGACTTGAATCACTTATGTTTATTATAACAAAAAAAGATATAAATAATATATTTGTAAATAGTAAAAAACAGAATATAATGCTTTATTGAAGCATACAATGTAGAAGCTTAAAATAATAATGTAAAATAAAAATTTAAATAATATTATGATAGGAGACAAATATGGCATAGAATTTCTTAAAAGAAAAAGTAGATTATAATGAAAGGAATATAAAAGTGAAAGAAAGAAATAAATTACCAATTAGTGTACAATTATTATTAGAAAATCAAAATAAAATACTACTAATGAAACGAAAAAACACAGGATATGAAGATGGTAAATACTCTTTACCTGGTGGACATGTAGAAGCAAATGAAGAAATCAGAAAGGCATTAGTTAGAGAAGCAAAAGAAGAAATTGGAATAAATATAAATGTAGAAGACTTAGAATTCTATAAGATTTTAAATAGAAAGGTAAGTCAAAGTCAAGAATATATTGACTTTGTATTTAAAACAAAACGATGGTCAGGAGAAATTAGCAATAATGAAAAAGAAAAATGTGAAGAAATCATATGGGTAGATAAAGACAAAATACCAGAAAACACATTAGATTTTATACCAAAAATATTAAACAAAAATGAGTCTGCATATATGCCATATAATTGGTAAAAAAATATTTATAATATTTTGGCTAAATTTGTGCAATTTTATAAAAGGAAGGTGATTAATTTGAAAAAAACAACAACAGCAATTATTACTTATGACACAGAAGAAGACAAATATGATATCAAATTGAAAAATCCATTATCAGTATGTTGGCAAATTACTACAAAATGTAATTTACATTGTAAATACTGCTTATCTAGTTCAGGAGTGGAAGGTGAGTATGGATTAGAAACAAAAGAGGCAATTAATATTATAAATCAATTAGGAAAACTAGGAATAAACAGGCTTGATTTTACAGGTGGAGAGCCATTAATTAGAAAAGATTTAGAAAAACTAATTCAATGTGCAAAATGCAACAACATAAATACAATAGTTACAACAAATACAACATTGTTAAATGAAAAAAATATTGAAACATTAAAATTAGCAGATTTAGTACAAGTAAGTATAGATGGGCCAGAAGAAATACATAATGAGCAAAGAGGAAAAGAAGTATTTAAACAAACAATTGCAAATGTAAAAAAACTAAAAGAAGAAGGTTGCAAAATAAGATTAAACAGTTTTATTTATAATTCAAATAAACAATATGTTGATTATTTACTTAATCTATCTAAAGAACTAGATTTATTTTCTCATTTATTTATTATTTTTACACCTCAAGGTAGAGGTAAATATCATTTAGAAGAAATTATATCAGAAGAAGAGATTGAAAAAATCAAAGAAAAAATTATTAATTGCAGAAAAGAAGAAAAAAGAAATATTAGACTATATGATTACAACGAATATATGCATTCATGTGTATTATTAACACCACTTGGAGACGTTATTTCACAAGGCTTTTATGAAGAAGACTCAATCTGTGTAGGAAATATATTAAAACAGCCATTAGATGAGATATTTGCAAATAAAATATTTGACCACTCTATACATGTGTTACATTATTTGCAAAGGAGGGCGATTTAAATGGTTGATACAACAGATAATACTATGCTATCAAATGGAGTATTAATTGATAATAAATTTTATCCAAAAACCAATTTACAATCTGGAACTCTTAGAATAGTACTTACAACCAAATGTAATTATAAATGTAAGTATTGCTTTGCAGAAGGTGAACAAGACAAACAAGTTAGAATTATTCCTCTAGAGAAGCTAAAACGAACCTTAAAAATTGCCAAAAAATTTGGAATAAATAAAATAAAGTTAACAGGTGGAGAACCATTGCTATATCCACAAATAGAAAAGTTATTACAATATATTAGAGAAATTGAAATACCATATGTTGATTTAACTACAAATATTTCTATGTTAAATGAAGAAAACATTAAATTATTAAACAGATATAAAGTAAATGCTTTAACATTGAGTTTAAATACCTTAGATAAAGACAAGTATGAGTATTTAAGTGGATTTTTCAATTTTGAGTTAGTAAAAGAAAATTTAGAAAGAACAATAAAAAAATTTCAAGGAAAAATTAGAATCAATTGCATTATTTTTGATGAAAAATACGAAGAAAAAGATTATGAAGAAATAATTAAATTATGTAAGGAAAACAAATTAGGAATGAGAGTAATTGAACCATCTGTAGTAAAAGGTTTTCCTATTACGTATACAAAGGAAAAATTCAAAGAATTCACCAATATATTAAGAAAAAAAGCAGATAAAATAATCCAATCAGACTGTAATTCAGTAGAATATTTATACTTTAAAAACTGGTACTTGACAATTATGCATAGTTTATGCGATAACAAAATATGTGATGCATGTCCAAAATATATGTATATTCGCGTTACGTCAGATTTAAAACTAAAACCATGTCTATCAAGAAGAGATACAGAAGTTCCAATTGATTTTGAAAATGATCAGACAATTGAGAAATCTTTCATCAAGGCAATTCATTATATGGGAGTTGGTTTAAAATGACATTATCTAAAATCGAAGGATTAAAAATGTTAAAAACTTTAAGATTTCCAACAGTAGACTTAATAGACCAAAATAAGTTAAATGAAAATAGTGAGATATTAAGCCATGGATTAAGTGTAAGAACATCTCCGAAAAAAGATATGGCAAATAATGTATATTTACCGTCTATTCATAATTGTACTAATTTAAGTGAAATAAAAAGCTTTATTAGTAAGTATGAAAAGGATTATAATATTATCGTACATAAAACAGTTAGACCAAAGCAAATAGGATCTGTTTCTAGATATGGTAATCTTTTGGGAGAAGAAATGTTAAGTATCGAGACTTTTTATGATTTTGCAACAAGAAGACAAGAAATTATAAAAAACAAAGCAACATTACCACTTTATGGTGAAAGATTTTTAATTAGTAAATTAAAAATCGAGAAAAAAGACAAAGAAGATTTTAAATTGTTTAGTAAAGTAATACAAGAAGTAAGACATATGCCATTTAAAAAATTTGATGCAGAATTTGTATTTGATGAAGATGGGCAAATACTTTTCACAGATTTAACTGTACAAAGTGATAAAATAAAAAAACAAGACACAAAAGAGATTATGGAAAAATCTGAATATGAAAAATTAGAAAGATAGGAGTAGAAAAAATAATGAAATTATCAAAATCAGGAATAAAAAATGCAAGAATAAAAGTTGTAGACCAAAGCTATCCAGCACAAGATATATTGCTACAAAGTGGTCAATTATCACAATATAGTAGTGGAATTTATGGTTATAATAATGTACCGTTAAAAGTAAAACAAAACATAGAAAAAATAATTAAAGAAGAACTAGAGAAAAGGGATTGTATAGAAGTAGAATTACCAACATTACAACCAAAAAAAATTTGGGAAGAATCTGGTAGATGGGATAAATATATTAATGAAGGTACTATGCTTACAGTTAAATCAAAAAAAGGAGAATTTGGACTTGCACCTACAGCAGAAGAAGCTATAGTAGATTTTGCAAGAGAACAAATTGATTCTTATAAAAAATTACCTACAATCTATTATCAAATTGGTGAGAAATATAGAGATGAACTTCGTAATAGAGGATGTTTATTAAGAGGAAAAAGCTTTCTAATGATGGATGCTTATAGCTTTAACAAAGACGAAGAAGATTTACAAAAATCTTATGACACTATAAAAGATGCTTATATGAATATATTTAGAAGACTTGGATTAGAGGTAATACCAGTGGCGGCCGAAAGTGGTGCAATTGGTGGTAATAAATCAGAAGAATTTATGGTAGTATCTGAAATAGGAGAAGATTCTATTTTAGTAGATGAAGAAAACAAGAAAGGATTTAATGTAGAAATATTAGAACGACTAGATTATGAAGAATATTTAAAAAACGAATACGGGATAGAAGATATTAGCAAACTAAAAAAGAAAAAAGCAATTGAATTAGGACATATATTCCAATTAGGAACGAAATATTCAGATGCTATGAAGGCAAAATATGTAAACACAAATGGAAAAGAAGAATCTTTTTATATGGGATGTTATGGAATTGGTGTAAGTAGAACACTTGCTACTATTTATGAAAAAAGTTTAATACGTGATGAAAAAGGTAATTTAGGTATTTCTTTACCAATTAGTGTAGCACCTTATTTATTAGAAATTATTGCAAATAGTGATGAAAAACAAAAAAGAGCAGAAGCACTTTATGAAGTATTAAAAAATCATGGGATAAGCAGTATATTAGACGATAGAGAAGAAGGAAGTTTAGGTAGTAAAATACGTGATTGTCAAATACTAGGAACACCATATTTAGGAATAATTGGAAATAGAACTAAAGAGGATGAAATTGAAGTTCAAGTTTTAGCAACAGGAGAAAGCAAAATAATGAAAACAGCAAAACTTGTTGCAATTCTAGAAAAATTAAATTACAATAAAAACAAGAATCCAAACTATAAATTAGAAGATTACTGGCATACAAAGGAAAAGAAAATGGACAATCTAGAGAAAGAAGAAGAAATATCAATATAAAAATCAGACGAAAAGTATAGAAAATCAAAAAAATAATCAAAAATAAATAAAAAATATTTAAATAATTTTTGTAAAATAACATATACTAAATATATTAAAAAATAGGAGGTAATTATGGAAAAAAATCAAAAAATTAATTGTACAGTTGAAACATGTAAATATAATGATTGTGAAAAACAAGAATGTTTATTAGAACAAATTATTGTTGAACCAGTTCAAGGATGTAAAACAAAAAATCCAGATGAATCTATGTGTTCAAGTTATGACTATCAACATACAGATGAAGATTAATAAAAAAATTAACGCATTTCTATTGACAATGAAAACAAAAATGTGCTATTATAAATATTGTTAGTAGAAATGCGGATGTGGCGGAATTGGTAGACGCGCTGGTCTTAGGAACCAGTGCCAACGGCGTGGGGGTTCGAGTCCCTTCATCCGCACCAACGACGTATCTGTTCGAACTTTATAAAACAGATAGATAAAAGTACTATTCTGAAAAAGGATGGTATTTTTTTTAGTCTTATTTTCAGTATGTATTACATTATACCCAAGAGTTTTGTACCATTGGTCAAAACTCATAGGGGACAATGATTTAGTTAAGTACACTAAATAATTTTTCTATCATTTGTCAATAGTTTTCTCTCAGTATGTAATAAATTGAGCGACCAAATAGAACTGTTACATACCTTTCTTTTAGAAAGTATGTAACCCACTATGACACTTTCAAAACTTCGTTTTGCAAAGATGTCTATTTGAGCTCTTAGAGGAGAGCTCATAAATTATCTAATCTTAAGATAGATAATTTATAATATTCCTTATCAATCAGTATTTCATGATAAATTTATTAAAAATTCGAATTATTGCTTTTTGAAGCTATAAATGCTATAATCATAATGATTAAGTAGAAAGGAGTAGAAAAATGGCATTTATATATAACTTAAAAAATGGTGGCAAAACTATGGAAGTGCAAGATCCAATATATGGCAAAATAGAAATTCAATCACCATTTACAGAAATAATTTTAACCAAAGAAATGCAAAGACTAAATGGAATTACACAAAATGGTTTTTCAGTTTATGATTATCCAGGACTAAAAAATAACGAAAGATTAAGTCATAGCGTAGGAGCTTTTTATGTTATGTCACAAATTATTGAACATCTAGAAAAAGAGTTAAAACGTTATGATATTTTTATTTCTAAAGATGATAAAGATATGGCATTATGCTCAATGCTATTACATGATATAGGCCATGGACCATTTTCTCATACTTGCGAAAAAGTAACAAAATATTCTCATGAAAAACGAACTACAGATATTTTATTAGGTAATACAGATGTAAATAATCTGTTATCATCAATTTATGGAAATGCCAAACTAAAAAGAATTGCAAGTTATATTGCTGAAATAGATGAATATGAAGATGAAGAGAAAAATAAAACAAAAAGTAGTTTTACAAAATTATTGAAATCATTAATATCACACCAATTAGATGCAGATAGGTTAGACTATTTACTTCGTGACTCTTATCATGCAGGGCTTCCATCTGCAATAAACTATAAAAATTTAATACAAGCATTAGGGATTAGTGTAAATAATAATCAAGAATATGAGTTATTAGTTGATAAAAAAGGATTAACCAGTATTGAGACTATATTAATAGAAAGATTTCAAAGGTATAGAGATGTTTATCTTACAAAGTCATCTGAAATTTTGGAACAAGTATTTTTGAAAGTCTTAAAAAGATATAAAGAAGTACCAGAATCAATAAATGCTGAATTACCAGCAGAATTTAAAAAATTAGCTTTAAATCCTGAAAATGTATCATTAGATGATTTTTTATGTATGCAGGATAAACAATTTACAGATTCTTTTGATATAATAAAAAAGAATTCAATTGACCATATGTTAAGGTATTTATCAGATATGCCAAGAGTACTTTCTGACTATCAAGATTTAGAAAATAATGTTGATCCAGAAACTATAAAACAAAGATTAAACAATATTTTTCCTAATAAAGATTTTTCAGATACATTTTCTATACTAGCAATCCATTCAAAAATTAAATTATATAAAAAAGAAGAATCTTTAAGGATAAATTTTGGATATATACACAAAGATTTATCAGAAGCAACTCCTCATTTAATTAGACCTGAAGAATATTTAGAAAAAAATGAATTATTTTTTAACCCAGAAATTCTTAGAATAGAGTTAGGAATGACAAATAAGGAATTTGAACCTTATAGGGAGGAAATAAAAAATATGATAAATGAATTGAATAAAAAACCTGAAGAATTTGAATTAAAATATATTATAGATGAGAATGAAAATCAACATCTTGTTCAAGATACTATATTAGAAACACTTTTAGCTAACGGATTTAAAAAAGTAAAAACAAAAAATAAAGAAAATGATGATGAATATTATGATACGAAAGACCTTTCATTACTTACGAGAGGTGGCTCTTTAAGAATAAGGAAGTTAACACAAGATGGAAATCAAAGGTATAAAGCAACATATAAAATGCCAACAACAATTGGAGAAGTATATTCTTCAAGGCAAGAAATTGAAATAGATTTACAAAATAATTCAATAGATGAGTTAAAAGAAAAAATGAAAGAAAGAAGTATAGATGTTAATTTAGAAGAAATTTTAGCAAATCCATTACTAAATTCTGTTACGCAAAGGAAAGATATTATTTTAGAAAAAAATAGTGTACAAGTATGCCTTTCATTTGATAATACTAGATATACTAATCATGTTTTAAAAGAGCAGTCAGCTGAAGATTCTATGGTAGAAATTGAGGCTTTAGGAGATGTTGAAGATAGAGTTATGTTAAATGAAATAAATGACATATTACAGAGAAAATTTCTAAAATTACAAACAAATAAACAAAGTAAATATGAAAGAGGAATAAAAAAGACAAGAGAAAAATCTATTAAAAAGCAATCTGAAAATGCGAAATATTTACAAGAAGAACTGGAAGAAAAATAATTAAATTTTAATAAAAGTATAGATCATATATTGAATTATACTTTTATTTTTTTTATATAAAAATAGAAAATCAGATAATTGATTATAATATGAGTGATTATAGAACAACAGTACTAGCAATATGTATGATTGATAGTATTTATTATACTTTTTCTATATGGATAGCTAAAATTCCATATTTTTTTTCTTCTTCATCTGAATAAATTTTATGAATATTATCCAGTTTTTCTGACAAGCTATTTGCAGGTCCACATATATTAAAATCCACATCTTTAAATAAATCTTCAAAGCAATTGTATCTTAATAGTCCTGTAACTTTAACTTTAAGTGTCTGAGATAAATCAGTAGTCTTGTGGAATACTATAAAATCATTTAGATTTATTTTAGCCCTTTTTTCATCATATAATCTAAGTTCAATTTTTTTAACACCTTTATTTATATTATTAAAAGGTTTTTCATTTAATTTCATCTCATGTATCATAAAAATTCTCCTTTCCTTTTTAGTATACACTAATGAAGAAAATTAAGCAATTATATGCAAAAATTAAACAAAGAAATATGTAAAATGAAAAAAGTAAAAATACTTATAAAACTATTGACAACTACAAACAAATGTTTTACAATATACAAATAAAAATAGGATGTGAATTTATGGAACAAAACGAATTAGCAATTCAAAATGAATTATCAAATGAAGATATAAAGAATTTAATATATACAATAAGAGGTAAGCAAGTTATGCTAGATAGTGATGTAGCAATGTTATATCATTGTGAGACTAAATATGTAAATCGTGTAGTAAAAAGGAATATTGAGAGATTTCCAGAAGATTTTTGTTTTCAATTAAATGAAAAAGAATTTGAAGTTTTAAGGTGCCAATTTGTCACCTTAAACGGAAATGGAAGAGGACAACATAGAAAATATTTGCCTTATGTATTTACTGAACAAGGTATAGCAATGTTATCAGCCTTACTAAAAAGTGATGTTGCAGTAAGTGTTAGTGTAAATATCATGAAAGCCTTTATTGAAATGAGAAAATTTTTAATGATTAATGGACAAGTATTTGAAAGACTAACAAATATGGAATATAAATTACTAGAGCATGTAAAAAAATTCAATAAAGAATATCCTATATTAAAAGTTGCTAAAACAAATAAATTCCATGATAGATTTATTGTAATAGACAACAAAGAAATGTACCATCTAGGTGCATCTATAAAAGATTTAGGAAAGAAATGCTTTGCAATAAATAGAATTGAAGATATGGAAATTATTAATAGAATTATTTTAGAGATTTAAATATTTTTATTAAAAAATATTGCAAAAGATTTTTGGGTATGATATAAGATAAATATAGAAAAACAAAGAAAAGAGGAAGAAAAACAAATGAAAACTAAAATAAATGCTAAAACCCTTGCGAGAGTACACACACAAGTAACATATTAAAAGAAATAAAAATAATAAATACAAAACAAATAGAACCAAGTTTCATTTGTATATTTTTGATGTAAAAAATCAAGAGCAAATGAAATAAGGTTCTATTTTTGTATTTAAAAGATTTTTTATTTATCGCAAAGCAAAGGATTATAAATTTTAAAAATAATGATAAACTTCGTCGCTTACGAAAATTTACGCATAAATTCTAATGAAAATTTTTCAGCGCCCTCACCAGTATGTGAGATTCCCTAAAAAATTTTCAAAAGAATTTCTAAGCTTAAATTTCGCTCGATTCCTTGTTTACATATTTTTAAAATTTATAAAACCTTTGCCCAATAAAAATGATAAAAAAAGGAGGAAAAGATGTTAAAAAACAACAAAATTAACAAAATAAAAAAAGAAAAAAAACGTAAATAATACAAGGGGCGATTTTAATCGCCCGTAAACCACAAAAAAATACCCAAACAGGTGTAGGGGCAGACGCCTCTGTCTGCCCAAATGTTAAAAAGGAATACACAAATATTCGTAGGGGCACGGGGCACCGTGCCCAACCAACAAAGACAAACAAAAAAAACGTAGGGGTTGGAATTCAGATCATAATTCGTTTGTTACTCTATACGACTGCTTCTTCACACGTGGGGGTTATAATGTAACTAATCCAAATCCTGGTGTGTTCTGCTATAATTGCAACGCTGGAGCTTGTTTCTATGAGGACTCATTTCGTGTGTGTCTTGCCGTAATGTGAAAATCGAGTAGAGTAGAAAATTTTTATAAAATAAAATTTTCATCCCCTCTCACACCACCACATCGTGCCGTTCGGCAA
>CANRMR010000037.1 GCA_947631785.1 uncultured Clostridia bacterium
ATATCTTTTATATATCCTTCACCTGTTTTATCATTTATTATGGCTTGTTTTTCTTCTTCTCTATGTCTTTTATTCATCTCATTAAAAGCCTTAACATCAGTTTTTCTTATAAAACCACCATAACCAATTGAAACAACTTTATCAACATCATTTTCAGTCAAGCCTAATTGTTTCATTCCTTCTTTGAATTGCTGATCTGAAAATGCGAATTTAATTGGGAATTTATTAAATTCCTCACTAGCCTTTTCTTCATTTCATCATAACTATTTCTTTTCTTCATTGCTATTACCTCTTTCATTACATTTCAGTTTCTAAATTTTCATTTTTTCTATATTTCATCTTCAACTTCTAATTCAGACTCAATATTTTTGTTTTTCATATCTTTTATTTTTTCAAGTAATAATTCATTTTCAGCTTTCAATTTATTATTTTCATCGTACACTAAAACTTGATTTAAAAAATCTATATTATGATTACTATATTCCATATCTATATTTTTCTCTTCCATCATACTAATAAATCCATCTTCTGCAACTATTATATGATCTAGGAATTGTATATCAAATGTTTCAAATAATTTATTTATAACATTGCTAAATTTTATATCTTCTCCACTTGCTTTTAATGAATTAGAGGGATGATTATGAACAAGTATAACTTTATCATCTGAATTTAACAAAGCTGTTCTAATTAGATTTTTCTTATCTATATTAATAAAAGCACTATTTCCTATTGCTATAATATTTATATTCCTAACATGATTAGCTCTATCCAAACCTATATAAAGTAAATACTCTTGTACAGCATTTTTTATTTCTTGAACCTCATTTAATTCATATACATCTGTTCCACTATGAACTTGAATTAATTTTTTCCATGTATTATCTCTCTTAGGTATATCAATTGTAATACCCATCATTATCTCCTCCTATAGTTCACGATACCAGTTAATACTAGAATTTTTATTTTTTCTTATTAATTCCCTTATTTCTCTTTTAGATAAGTCTCCATAAGTTTTAGTTTTTCTTTTTAAACTGGCATTCTTTGATAAATTTTCTTGTACCAACATTGTAAAAGTATCTTTTATTAAATTTTGAACTGTGATTTTTTGCCATTGTTTTTCATATAACTCTTGTCTTTGTTCATATCTAATTTTATTTTCCTCATATTCTTTTTCTTTTTGATTCCAAAAATCTCTTTTAGCCTTCCATTCTTCTTTTTTTATCTGATATTCTTCTGATTTTATATCCTTTATAAATTTTAAAATTTGATTTCCTATCTTGTTCATTACGAAGATTTTTGCTTTATTTCTACTTCTTTCATAATCTTTGTATTTATAAATTTTTTGCATAATTTTATCAATATCTACACATGTTTTAATATACCTTTCAACTTCCTGCTTACACTCTTTTGAAGAATTAATTAGTAAAGTAGATATTTCATCAATACAAAATTTTGAATCTGGAGTTTGATACTGATATTTAAACCCTTTCTTGTAATTTTCAGTTACTTTTTCTAAATTAATTAATTTTTTTACAATTGCATCTAAATATTCTTCATTTATTTCTGGAGCAATAATTGGAACATTAAATACTGTAGGCATAATTTCTTTTAATTCATTATCAATATTAATGTTTTCATTCTCTTTCTCCCTTATATATTTTTCAAGTTTCTCTTTCGTATCAAACATACATAATCTTTCAAAATTCGTTAGAAATTGTGTAGTTTCTAAATATGTTTTTTCTTTATATAATATTGCTTTTGGACCTACATTTTTAAATTCATATCTTCCATTGTTACCTTTTAATATTTCAACATAATTTTCTGGATTGGATTTGCTTGCAATATATATTTTTTCATTTTCCTTCATATTCTTTATCGCATCATTTATATATAATTCAGCATTTTCAGTATTTACTATATTAAACATTAGCTCTTCATTATCATATGTTTTCTTCAGTTCCTCTTTGTATTTATACACTTCTTCTTTTGATAGACCCTCTAAACATTTTTTTGAAACATTTTTTATATCATATAAAGCCTTTAATTCTTCTTTATATATCTCTTTTGCTAATATCCTTTTTACATTTTGAAACATTATAAAAGGTTTTCTTTTTACCTCTAAATTTTGATTTACATTCCATAACAACAGATGACAATGTGGTTGTCCTTTTTTTGCATGAAATGATGCTGTCCATTCTAAATCTTCAAGTGGAATTTTAAATTCCTTTGCAATATCTGGGATTGTTTTTTCTAATAAATCTTTCCACGAACTTTTATCCATCATACCATGTTCTACTGCATCATCTTCTCTTAAAGATATTACAGTTTTAAATATATCAATATTCTTTTTACTTATTTTTTCAATTCTAGATTTTATCCTTTCTAAATCTAGCATTTCAACTTCACTAGTATCACAGATATATCCAAATAAACCATGTGTGCTAAAGCCAAAATCTGTATTTGGGCGATTTGCAATATATTCTTCGTGTAATTTGTCAATATATGCTTGTACATTTTGTTTTCTTCCATTTCCATTGTATTTTGCATATATTTCATTTTTATTTATCCACTTAAAAACTACTCCACCTTTATATCTATCTTTATCCATAATTAAATACCCTCATTATATTAATTTGTCAAAATCAAAGTCTTCTGGTATCATTTGTGAAATATCAGTATCAAGAAATTTGTTTTTTACGACACTATATGCAAGTTTATTTGCTAAATCTATTTTTTCTTTTAGAAACTCTTTATTATCCTCGTTATTACAAATTTTTGCTAAGAAATAAGCTGACAGAAATAAAGAAGAATATGATGCTTTTCCTGACTTTGCTAACAAAGCTATTATTCTATCAAATCGCTTTCCTAATTGTCCTTCAATAGCCATTTTTATTACATTAGCAATATATTCAGAATCATCTTTTAACATCTTTATTTTAAAGAATTCGTTTAATGCTGTATTTACAATTTCACTTTCACTCATATTTGTTTTTGACTTATATCTTAAAACCTTTTCTTTTAGAGTTTTTGGTATTACTGCAAATATTTTTTCACTTTTTGGCATTTTTTTGTCTTTGGCTTGTGTATCATTCATAATAATTTTTCCTTTCCTTTGTTTTATCTCTTTGAATGCTAATGGCAGGAAAGAGATACTGTGCAGTATCTCCAAAACACATAGAAAGACAAGCTTTCTAGGCTCTGTACTTTAAAAAAAAACACAGAAGATTAACAGAGGATTTATATAAAATACCAACTTGGGATTTTTGTTTATAATTGCTCTGTTGCCCATTTTAGTATACATTTTTTTATTTGTTCCTTATTTCCATATTTTTTAAAATACTTATTTACTTCTTCTTTTGTAAATATAATAGTTACTGATTCATTGTCGTTTTCTTTTTTCATTTTAATTAGATCCAAAATTTCTTGTTTTGATAAACATTCATATTGGCTATTTTTTCTTTTGTTTTCTGATGCAATTCTTATTTTCTTTGCTAAAGATTCGGAAAGCTTTATTTTGTCTATGTCTAATAAATCTGATATAATTCTTTGTTCTTGCTTAGGAAGAAAACTTAATTTTTCTGCAACATTTATATTAATTTTTTGTTTTTCAACTATTGTTTGTAATTGTGGAATTAGATATGTTAATCTTAAATATCTTTGAATTGTTCCATTACTTGCCTTTTCAACCTTTACGAATGAATTTCTTATACTTGGGTTATCCTTTTTTATCTCATCAGTAACTGATGTCTTAATATTTTTCTTTTTATATATGTCATATTTAATTTTATAAGCTCTGGCTCTCTCCATAGTTGAAATTTTATCTCTAGTACACAAATTAGTATCAACCAAATAAATAATAGCATCATCATCAGATAAACCTTCTTTAACTATACAAGGGAATTCTTTTAAACCAACTTCTCTACCACATATTCTACGATTATGTCCAGCTAATATTTGATATTTTTTACTTCCTATTGGTCTTACAATTAATGGTTGCATTATTCCATTTATTTTTATACTTTCTATCATTTCCTTCTTTTTATCATCATCATATAATTTGAATGGTTGATTATGATAATCTTCTAAACTTGAATCTGCAATCATAATTACTTTATTTGTATTTTTGTTTTCTATTTCCTCAACATTATCTATAATCAATTCATCCTCACTAATTTCATCACTACTTTCATTATCATTATCTTTCATATATTCTTTTGCAAGTTCTAACTCATTATTTATTTCATCTTCAGTTAAATATCTTTTATCTACTAATCTAAATATTTCATCTTTTGTCTTTCCTTCTTGTAACCATCTTTTCACTTTTTTAATTTGTTCTTTTTTTTGATAATTATATAAAACTTGATTTGTAGACATTAGACCAACACCTTCTTTATCTCTTCTATATATAAACATCTTTTATAATTACATTTCTTTTCCTTAATGTCTTTTGGCTCTAAATAACAATTATGAAGTTTGCAAAATGCCACAGTTTTATTACATCTAGTTAATCTTCCGTATATACACAACTTTTTCATTAGATTAGTTTTCTTTCTATTATTTTTTCTACCCATTCTACATCCTCCGTTTTGTAGTAACTTTTTATTTTTCTACATTTTCTGTTTTTTCATTTTCTATATTAAAATCTATAATTTCAGATGTCTGTAATTCTTCTTCATCTAAATCTTCTAAAATCATATTTATTTTATCCTTTGTATATTTTTCAGAAAACATCTCAATTATTTCTTCTCTATAATAATCAGCATTAAATCTGTCCAACATATATTCTAATGCTCTATTAGGTCTTTCTCTAACTAGTATATTTAAAAGATCTCTTCCAACTTCATTTAATTCATTCTTTTTTAAGAATGTTTTTTTCCAAAATTCAATACCCATATTTGTTTTCATTTGTTGATTTCCTCCATTTTCTTTAGTTACCTATTAAAATTCCTCTGTTAATTCTCTGTACTTTTTTTAAAAGTACAGAGCCTAGAAAGCTTGTCTTTCTACGTGTTTTGGAGATACTGCACAGTATCTCTTTCCTGCCATTATGCACCTATAGGGTCATAATGGTAAATCAGCACACCTTATATTTCGATTCCTTTGATTCCAAAAAAATAAGGAGCTAGATCTTTTATTAATCTAGCCTTATCTCTATAAAAAGTTCTTTCGGAATCATAATTGTCATAAATATAATCAGTTTGTTGAACTCCATTTATATAAATTTCTTTTAAAATTCTTTTTTTCCTAATATCTGTATCATCAATATTTTCTAAACTCAAATAATAATTCAAAACCTTCTCTATAAATAGAATAAATAATTTTGTTTTATATCTACTTCTTAATAAACTTTTTAAATATGATTCGCTTTCTGAAAATATTTCTGTCATCATTTGTTCTATTTCTTTATTATATGATTCATTAGCCTCATCTTTTAATTCTTCATCGCTAAATTTCGTTAATTCTATATGCTGTTTTAGTTTTCTATACTTTTTTAAAATTTCTTCTGTTTTTTCTATCGACATTTTATAATCCATATTTATGAAGGTACTTTTTATTTCTTCTAGTCTTTCATCTAATATTTTGTTAACCCCTTCACTTACTTTATTTACTAAATAATCTATATATGATTCCTTGGTCTTTTCCATTTTTTTACTCCTTTACATTTCTAATCTTTTCTTTGCAATTTTGAATATATCTTTATCTTTTTCTATACCTATAAAATTTCTATTAGTATTTCTACAGGCAACTGCTGTTGTTCCACTTCCCATACAATTATCCAAAACTAAATCATTTTCATCTGTATATAAATTTATTAAAAACTCTAGTAACCTTATAGGCTTTTCAGTTGGGTGCATCATTTTACTTGAATTTACCTTTTTAAATTTCAAAATACTCGTTGGATATTTTCCTTCATAATTTTTATTTCCATCTAATACCCTATTTACACTTTCATAAACTTTAGACATTTTTTTGTTTTCTCCTCTTTCATAATTTGTTTGAAATTTTTTAACTTGTGGATTATATTTAGGTTGCTTTTTATAAAATACTGCAATTTGCTCGTGTTGTCTTAATGGTTGCCTATTAGCATTTAAAAATCCTGTTTTTAATACTTTGTCCCAAACTAAGTCATATCTATATAACCTTGGGTTACTGTTTACTAAATCTAAAAAAATCTTGTTTGTCCAAATAAACATATTGCACCATTATCCTTTATAATTCGTTCATAATGCTTCCATAATTTTTTTAAATCAATAGTTTTATCCCATTCGCATTTTGTAACTCCATATGGTAAATCACATAAAATCATATCTACACTTTTGGCTGGAATTTTATTCATAAATTCTAAACAATCTGCATTATAAAGTTTTAACATTGATTGTATCCTCTAATAATAGTTTTTTAAATATCTCCATCAGAACATTTACTACAATTGAATTTCCAGCCTGTTTATACAATTGAGTGTCTGATGTAGGAACTAATTTGGCTTTTTCAAAATCTTCATTAGAAAAACCGCATAAGCCTCCAACACTCTCTTGGTGTGAGTTTTCTTATTCTGAAACAATGCTTACCATCTTCTGCTATCAATACTGCTGCACTTGAATTAATATTTCCACAATTTCTTGTTTGTGTTGGTGCCACATCATTAATTTGTGATTTATTGTATGTATTAAACATAAAACTGCCTTCTTTTTCTGCTATTTTGGGTTTAAAATTAGAACTTGTTATAGTAGGCATTATTCCTTCTGTACTATATATTCTATCTTGTACACTTGTGTTTCCATCTATATTATTCATACATATCATTTTATCTACTTGTTCAAGTGTTGCAATATTATTGTTACTTGCCAGTATAGTTTGTGAAATTTGTTTTCCAACTCTTCCTCTTCTATTAATATTCCTAGGATATGAAACATTTATTGAATCTCCATCAATAGCTTTGGTACAACCAATCTTCGTGCCTTCATTTACAAAAATATGTGGTTGAATATGGCCTCCACTTGCTCCAGTTAATGTTGGAGATATTCCATCAGTATCATAAATGCTTCCAGCTTGATGTTGTTTATTTTCATTGTCAAATATACCTGCAATTCTTTTTACACTATCATCCATTATGTATTGCTGATCTCGTGCTCCCATCTTAAAATAATTTGCCATTAGACAAGAAGATACATTGGGATTTTCTTGTTTTCTAATTAATTTATTTGAATGTTTAATTAATCTTCCTATTGCTTTGTCTGATAGGTAATATTTATTATCAACATTTTCTTCAAGTATGTCTTTTAATCTTATTCTTAATATTTGCTTATCTGGAAAATTAAAAGAGCATTTATCAATATCTTTTCTAATAGATATTATAAATACTCGTTCACGATTTTGTGGTATCCCATAGTCTTTAGCATTTAGTACTTTCCAATAATTATTATATCCCAAATCTTCTATATCTTTCAAAATACTCAAAAACTTACTTTTAAATCTTTTACTTGTCAAATTTTTAACATTCTCTATTATGCTAATTTTTGGCATAACATCTTTTAATATTCTATATCCTTCATAATATAATCCACTTCTTGTTTCTCCTTGTTCTATTCCTTTCATTTTTCCAGCAAGTGAAATGTCTTGACAAGGAAATCCCCAAGTCATTATATCTATATTCTTTGGTAATTCTTTTGTTACTATAGTTTTTATATCTCCTAAATTTTTTTCTTCTAATTCATTGTGAATACTACAATATGATTTTATTGCAAATTTATCAATTTCTGAAAATGCAACTAATTCATAAGGTATGTTTAGATTTTTTAATGCTTTTTCAAAAGCTCCTATTCCTGTAAATAAACTTAGTAGTCTTATCATTTGTAAATTCTCCTTATTTTCTAAAAAATTTTATTTCACTTCTGCTTCAAACCATTTTAGATATGTTTTTCCAGCATTAGCTCCAATCCAATTACTTAAGTCAAAATGCACTTATTTCTACATTTCTTCTTCATCTTCATCTTCTAAATCATTATTGTTAATCTGTTCTTTATCTGGAGCAGTATATGAAATAGAAATTTCTTTATTAGCAAAATATTCTTTAACATAATCCACTGCCATCTTTTCATCTTTAAATTTTCCAAATGTATATATTTCATTGCGATATGATGCAACACTTCTTGAATCCTTACCATATAAGACTTCATTATTTAATCTTAATAAATGTGTTGTAGAAAAACTTTCATAATGTGGTTCATATATATAACCTTCAATTTCCAATACATCTTTTCCAGAAATAATATACATGGATTTTCTCCCATTTCTATACCATGCAGATTCCTCTAATGATCTAAACCTTTCCTTAAAATCAATATCTGTAATTTTCATTAAAATTCCTCCTTATTTTTAATCTCATTTCCCCAACAATCCCAACCATTTATTGTCTGTCTTGCAAATAATTCTATTCTAGGTAAATCTCCAACAAGTTCTACTATTTTATCTCTTACTATTGCTGGTTTTTTACTATGTTCTTCTATATGAGTGTCTACTACTTGTGATACTTTATTTGAAACTCTTTTTATTTGTCCTTTAGTTGCTAATAAACAAAGTTCAGCATTAGCTCTAGTCCAATGTCCTAATCCAAAGAACCACTTATCACTCACTTTATTTCTTTTTAACCAAACAAAAGCACAAGTTTTATATGTAAATCCCCATTCTTTGATAGTTCTTAAACCTTCTATTAAACATGGAAATGTAACCCATAAAAAAAGAACACAATCTTTTTCAGATATATTCTGAATTGTGTCTTTCATTGCAAGTATTTCATCAATTTCCATTGTATTATAATGACTTTCTGCACTTCTACCATTGCCTTTTTTGGACCATACTTTATATTGCCAAGGGGGATCGGCATAAATTATATTGTATTTTTCATTTGTAGTATATATATCTATCTTCATCTTTTGTTAATTTTTCTCCTTTTTCTTTAGTTTTAAGTTATTCTTCTAATTCTTCTTCATCTTCTAACTCATCTTGTACTTGTTCCCATACTGTTTCATCAAATACTTTAACTTTTCTATACTTTTCATCACCAGTTTGTAAATTAACTAATCTATCAATTATTTCTTCCCTTATATCTGGATCACACCTATCTAGGTATTCTCCCATTGTTGTGATAACTAAACTAGGATTATGCTCTGGATCATAAATCTTTAAATCTACTATACTAATTCTTCTATTTACATAAACAATGAAATCTGGAATATCTTTTCTAGGAATAATTACTTCTGTCCTCCCATCATCTACATAAACATATTTTTCTTTTGTCCTAATAAATTTTTCAGTTTCTTTTTTGTTATAGATCTCTATCATATTTTTCTCCCCAAAATAAGAACTAGATTATTTATACATTTCATCTAGTTCCATTTTTAATTCTTTTATTTTTTCTGCATAAACAAGTTGTTTGTTTTCAGACTTAACAAAATCTTTTATTAAATCATCAATGTTTCTATACTCCTTTACCTCTGTTGTTTTACCTTTTGTAATTACTATGTAAAACTTCTTCATATCATAAATCAATACGACTTCAACATTTGCTTTTAAATATTCATCATAATACTCAAACTCCGTAACTTTTACTTTTTCCTCATTGACATTCGTACTCTTCATTCTCATCTTCTCCTTCGTTATTTTTATTTGAGACATAATTAGTCTTTTTTTGCTTTAATATTTCATTAACAACACTTTTATGGTAGTAACTCAAAAAATCGTTTATTTTGTTTTCTGTGCTCTCATACAGTGCTTGTTTATCTTTACACCAATCATAAATTGCAATTAATCTATCTCTACTACATATCATATCAACATTAGGCATATTAGATTTAGAAAGCATAACTATTACATAAGTTATTGTTTTTATCTTTTCTAAATTATCTGGTGTAAAAATCTCTAACATTTCTTGGTTATATAACATTCCATATTTGTTTAATAACACTTTTGCTTTTTCAACATCATTTTCGTTAAAACCCATTGGCAAATTTTGCTCTTTATTAATAATATAATTAAATAATCTATCTATCATATTTTTATTATTATTTGTGTGCAATTTTTTAACAACATGATGTTCAATTTTTTCACTACATGATGTCGAATTATTTAACGACTTGATGTTAAAATTTTTAACATCTTGATGTTCAATTTTTTCACTACTTGAAATCAAGCCATTTCCGAGCAATATTTGTGATAAAACTTGTTCATTTATGCTGTACCAACTTCTTAATGGCATTCCTTTTTGAATAACATTTAATACATTAACTCTTTTTAAATTATCTAAAGCAATTCTTTGAGAATATGCAGACAGCATTGTTTGTTCTTCTATATTTTCTCTTGTTGAATAAAAGTATCCTTCCTCTAATAAACCTTCTGTTTCCCAATGTAACATTTCAGAGGATAACTCTCCTAAAATGATTGCTTCATGTAAGCCTAATGTTTTCATAACAGATTTATTAACTACTATAAAATTGTTATTTGCTAATATATTTACAAAATTTCCATCACCATTTAATATATTTACTAAAGCATCTTCCTCAATGGAATAATAATTTTTTGATGGCATTCCTATTTGTTTCATTTTGAGTATGTCTAACTTTTTAAGATTCTCCATAGCGATTCTTTGTTGATGAGAACTTAACATTGTTTGTTCTTCAATGTTTTCTCTAGTTGAGTAAAAATAACCATCTTCTAATTCATTTCTTTTATTCCAATACACATACTCTGATGATAATTCACCTAATAGTATAGCTTCATGTAATCCAACTTTTTTCATTAGAGTCTTATTTAAAACTATATAGCCATTATTGGCAAGTAAATTAATTATCATCATTTCCTCCATCTTCTTCTTTTTTTCCTGCTAATATTATTGCATATAAAAAAAGAGACAAATTTGCCCCTACCACTAATCCAAATATAAAATTTAACATTTTAAAATTACCTCCAAATTTTATCTATTTTCAAAATGGGTTATTTTTTAGTAACCTATTTTAAAAATGTCACTTTTTGTTAACTTCAAGCAAAATCTTATAAAGAAATAAACATTATCCGATTCTTCGGAAATGCTTATTTCTGTAACATTTTTTTCAATTTAGACTTTCATTTTGTAGGTTGCACTATCTTGGGCTATGAGAGCAAAAAGCTAGAGCAACATATGAAAAATTAATCGATTTATGTAAAGATTACCCAGAGGTAATTGACCCACTTCGTTTCTTAAGAGAAAGAGAAGTTGTTCACTTCCAAAGATTTGGTGAAGCTCTACGCGGTGTTCAAGATAAATTGGCTGAAAAGAAATTTTATGTATCTAGCAAGGATTGCATGAATAGTGGTTGTGGATGTATGAAAAGTGAAGTCTTAGGCGAAAGTAATAATAATTGTGGTTGCAATAATTAATATTAGTAAAGTTGTTTAATGTCAATGGGGACGGAGATTTTTGACATGTGTCAAAAATCTCCGTCCCCATTGACAAAAAAATATAAATATATTGACTTTTCCTCACCACCGTAATATAATACTTACATGAAATTTTGCTATGTGCAAATTTTATATGCATGATATGGGCAGTCACATCATGTAAAAAATATTATAAAGGAGATTTGATTATGGAAACCAAAATACATTTTGATTCCAACGACATCAATGGAGCTGTTGA
>CANRMR010000038.1 GCA_947631785.1 uncultured Clostridia bacterium
AGTTCCAACTTCAAATTCTTCTAATTTTCCAGTTTCAAATAATTCTATTGCTTTTAATTTTGTTATTCTTTCTTCCTGTTTAGCAAGTTCTAATTCGTCATCTAACCCCAACTTGTTTTTTAATAACATACATTTCCTCCTTTATTTTTTATCTTTTTCAATTTTCTTTTGATACCTTTCTTCCTCTGAGTATATGCATCCACAATATTTTTGCATGTATAAACCAAGACTTCTTGCTTTGTCTTGACCTTGTCTAAATCCAACTCTAAAATCTTTATATAAAAATTTTAATCCATATTTTTTTGCTATTTCTTCTCCTTGCTCTTTTATTAAATCGTGTTTTTGGTATGGGCTTACAAGCAAAGTTGTTGTTATTGCATCATATCCATTTTCTTTTGCATATTTTGCAGTTTGTTCTAGTCTTACTTTATAGCAATAATTTTGACACCTATTTTCTAAATTATTAATTACATTTTTAGTAAATTCTCTTAATCCATATTCTTCTTCAAAAATAGCTTCTATGTTTGCAATTTTTGCATAGTCTTTTAAGCAGTCTCTTCTTGCTTTATATTCTGTATATGGATGAATATTAGGATTATACCAATACAAAGTTGGCTCAATATTTTCTTTTCTTAATGCATCTATACAATATACACTACATGGTGCACAACATGTATGCATTAGCAATTTCATTTTGTTCCTCCTTTATTTTTCATAAATTGCAAAACATGCAATTTCTCCTGTTTGTTTATAATTTTTTATAATATATTCTCTTACTTTTTCTGGATTTTGCCAATTTCTAGATAGTCCTTCTTTCATTATAAGGATTTTTATATTTTCTTTTTGATTTAAATCTTCTATTATTCCTTCTTCACCTTTTATTCCTAAGTTTCCTTTTAAAAACATATCATAGTCTTTATAATATTGATTTATAGGTATTTTGTATATACATGCTGTTGCATCTAAAATATATACTTCTTTTTCTGAAGTTTTAATATATTCATCTAATTGCTTTATTTGGTCTTTTAATCCATCTGAAACTGGAATATACTTAAAATGTTCTAATTGGTTATATTTACTTATATTTTCAATATATTCTTTTAATGGATTTACAGATAGTATTATATATAAAATTAATGCACCAACACTTGCACATTCTATGAAATACCTTAAAAAGATTTTAATCTTTCCTTTTAATATTTTTGTAAATAATTTATAAATTAACAAATAAAGCGTAATTAAACAAGGTGTAATACCAATTAAAAAATGAATTTCATCACTAATTGGAAATATAACTATACAAGATGCTACGCTATATGCAAATAAAGCAAGAAATGTTTTATTTGTTTTAGAATTATCATTTTTTGCAACTCCAAAAATATATTGAATAATTAAAATAATTGGTAACATAACAGATAATATTTTTATTATTATACTTTCATTTTCTAGCAAATTTTTATATGGTATAGAATTTGAAAATGTTGTTGCACCTAATATTGTATAATTAATAAATTCCTCTGTTATTCCAAATGCTTGCATACATATAAATAATAATATTATTGGTATAATTGCACCTAGTAACCTAAATATAGCTATTTTAAGCCAAATCTTAAATTCATCTTTATTAGATACAACTAATAATTTATATCCAACATTAACTGCAATTACTGCAAGTCCTGTTGTTTGCTTAAACAAAAATGTGCACCCTGCAAGTATTCCAATAATTAAGTCTTTTTTAGTATTGTTTTCAATTATTTTTTCTTTTGGTTTTAATTCTATATATAGTAATATAAGGATAATTAACAATACTGCAAAGTTATAATCTATTCTTACATGCTCTTGGAATAAATACATTGTAAATAATGTGCAAATTAAGCTAACATATGAATTTACATTTAATCTTTGTAATATTTTATATTCTAAGAAAAATATTGCAGTACATAAAATTACAGCAAGCATTCTCATAACCAATAGTTCATTGCCAAATATTTTTAGAAACATAGAAGAGACCAGTGGAAGAAGCGGAGTTTGAAGCATATTAAAATCTTGATAAGCAAGCTTGCCATCTAATATATTTCTTGCAAAATTGTAATTCCATAATTCATCTAAATCCCCTAGATTATCTGGCAAAATCATAGATGATAATAGAATAAATATTGCAATTATAATAAATATTTCTTTTTTTAATTTCATTTAAAACACCTATTCATCTATATTTATTTTTTTGTCTATTATATACTGTGGTCTATTTCTTGTTTCATCATATATCCTTGCAATGTATTCAGACATTATCCATATAGATAAAAGCTGTACACCTGCAAAAAATGTAACTGCAACCATCATTGATGTCCAACCAGCAGTTAATGTATTTAATTTTAGTATATATGATATTAGTGCATAAATTAATATGGTAATAGAAATAAATATAGATATAATACCTAATGCTCCTACTAGCTTTAATGGTTTTGTTGAAAAACTAATTATTCCATCTGATGCTAATTTTAGCATCTTTTTTAGTGGATATTTTGTTTTTCCAGCTTCTCTTTCCTGTCTTTCATATTCGTATGGCATTTGTTTGAATCCAACCCAGCTAAAAAGTCCTCTTAAAAATTTATTATGTTCTGGCATTTGATTAATAACATCAATTACCTTTCTATCTACTAATCTAAAATCTCCTGTGTCTTTTGGAATTTCAATATCTGATAAAGAATTTAATGTTTTATAAAACATTTTTGCAGTAAACAGCTTAAAATGTGATTCTCCCTTTCTTGTTTTACGCTTTCCATATATTACTTCATTTCCATTTTCCCAAAAATTTATCATTTCATTAATTAATTCTGGAGGATCTTGCATATCTGCATCCATAATTAACACTGCATCTCCTGTAACATATTTAATTCCACATGTTACTGCTGCTTGATGCCCAAAATTTCTTGAAAAAGATATAACTTTAACACACTTATCTTTATTTGCTATTTCTTCTAAAATTTCTAAAGTTTTATCTTTACTACCATCATTTACAAATATTATTTCATGCTCATAATTTTCAATATTTACTAATACATTTTTTGTTCTTTCATAGCAACTTTGTGCTACTTCTTCTTCAAAGTACATTGGTATTACTACAGATATTTTTTTCATAGCTTGTCTCCTTATATATTTGTATTTTTTATTTTAATTAAATTAATTTTTAACTAATGAATAATATAAATATTTCTTATATTTTTACTCGATGCTCTCCCACTGGCGCTGTAACTCGCTTTGCTCGAACAGCCCTCAGCGGTCCCCACGACGCGCTCGCAAAAATAACAAAATATTTATATTATTCATTTAGTTAAATCAAAATTCGTTTAATTTTATATTAAAAACTACTATCGAATATTATTTTTGCTCATAAGGTAAGCCCAAATGGTCGTATGCAGGCTTAAGCGCAATTCTTCCTCTTAACGTTCTCCCTAAAAAACCTATTTGAATTAAATATGGCTCATATACATCTTCTATTGTATCGGTTTCTTCCCCTATAGTTGTTGCAATTGTCTCTAGCCCTACTGGACCTCCACCATATTTCATAATAATAGTTTCTAATATTTTTCTATCTATTTCATCTAAACCTAGTTCATCAATTTCTAACTGATTTAAAGCATGTTTTGCAAGTTTTAAATTAATTTCACCATTTCCTAAAACCAAAGCATAATCTCTTACTCTTCTTAATATTCTGTTTGCAATTCTAGGTGTACCTCTTGATCTTCTTGCTATTTCTTCTGCAGATTTATCATCTATTTCAATTTCTAATATTTTACTTGACCTTTTTACAATCGTTTTTAAATCTTCAACTGTATAAAGCTCCAGTCTACTCACAATTCCAAAACGATCTCTAAGTGGAGTTGTAAGTGAACCTGCTTTTGTAGTTGCCCCAATTAATGTAAACTTTGGAAGGTCTAGTCTAATTGACCTTGCACTTGGACCTTTTCCAATTATAATGTCTAAAGTATAATCTTCCAAAGCTGGATATAAAATTTCTTCTACACTTTTTCTTAACCTATGTATTTCATCTATAAATAAAACATCAAATTCGGATAAATTAGTAAGAAGTGCTGCTAAATCTCCTGGCTTTTCTATAGCAGGACCTGATGTTATTTTTATATTTGAATTCATTTCGTTTGATATTATATTTGATAATGTTGTTTTACCAAGCCCTGGAGGTCCATACAATAAAACATGGTCAAGAGGCTCGCCTCTTTTTTTGGCTGCCTCTATATATACTTTCATATTTTCTTTTACTTTATCTTGACCAATATATTCATCAAGTGTTTTAGGTCTTAAAGATTTTTCTAGTCTTTCTTCATCTATATCTACTAATTCAGGATTGATGATTTTATTTTCTTCCATATAATTCACCTTTACTGCATTTGATTTTGATAAATATAATCTATTTCATTGTAATCTTCTGATATTTGATTAAGTATTTGCATTTGCTCTTGCATTTGATTATTTGCATCTTCTATTATTTCTTGTTGACTATTATGCATTTGATATGCATTACCAATTTGAGTTGCTATACTATTTATCATTTGGGTTACAGGTATTTTTTCTTCTATATCGTTAAATATTTCTGTTAACCTTTGTCCTATTTGTTCCATTAATGGCATTAATTGTTCCTCTGGATAATCATTTAATATTACACAATTAGAATTTGTATCTAATTTATCAATTGTAATATTTTGTGCAATTTTCTTTTCTTCATCATAACTAATTTGAAGCATATTACCATTTTCTTGACTAAAGTATAATGCAATTTGTTTATTAGCAGTATTTTCATCCATAAGTTTATTTGAATAATTTATACCAAATGTATATTCATCTGTACTATATTCTATTTTAATTCCATTTGCTTGGTTTAAAATTAAATTAATTGTAAATACATGTTCTGCATTCTCAATATCTGAAACATCTAATTTAATATTTGTTTCTTGCTCTGTTTTTGAATAGGTTATATCTACAATTATTCCAGAATCTGCTTCATTTCCTAGTTGCATTCTTGTATTAATTAAATTATCATTTTGATTATATAGTACCATTTTAAATCCATCATCATCTGTTTGTTCTATACTATCAACGTTATCTATAATATCTTGTATTTGCTCTTTTATATCATTTAAGTTATCTAATGTTTTTTCTTTTTGGTACAATTCTAAAATTACATTTAAAGCTTCTTCATCTTCTTTTAGTGTTTGTAATATAGGATTAAGAACATTTACTAAATCCTTTTTGCTAAGTGAAAGTGTATATACATCTAATTTTTCATAATTTTGACCATTTATTTGCATACTTACATCTTTTTGTTTTGAATATTTTTCTTCTGAAACTTGTTCTACAAATAAATTTGCATATTTACTAAAAACATTTTTTATTTGCTCTTCTGATATTTGCATATTTTCCATAGAATTTGTTTTTTCAATTTTATTTGGTATTTTACTTACATCTTCTATACCTAATTTTCTTACAAAATCTTTTAAATTATTGTTTTGAATACCTAAATATACATTTACTATTTGATTTGATGTTAAAGCATATATATCGTTCATGTTCAAATATTCAAAATTAAATAATTCTTCTTCATTGTTAACTAGTGATATTTTTTTATAATCTTGTTTTTCTACCTCGTCTGTTTTTCCCTCTATTTTTAGTAATTTTACAGTATCACTTAAACTTGGCATATTATCATTATATTTAATATTGTAACTTACAGCTAATTCTCCATCTGTTGTATATGCTTTATCTTTAAATATTTCATCTGCACTAGCTACATTATTTGAAATATTTAATCCATTTAAAATTTCTTCATTTTTTGCTAAACTTGAATAGAACAATTCTTTTGAAGATTTAAACAAATCTGTTGCAAAATACATATATGCAAAAGCTCCTGCAGCTATAATAATTATTACTAAAATAATTGCAATAATAATTTTAATTTTTTTACTACTTTTTCCCATATTTATCCTCCTAAATTTTCTACTTGTATTATACCTATAAATTTATCTTTATGCAACAGTTTTTTAATATTTTCTTGACTTTTATATTATTTAATAATAAAATTTTTAATAATATATATACTAATATAAAAGAAAGGACTTTTATTATGTTTTCACAATTAATTATTTTAATTATTTTAATTTTTATTAATGCCTTTTTCGCTGCAACTGAAATGGCTTTTGTTTCTTTAAATGATGCAGTTATTGCAAAAAAAGCAAAAGAAGGAGATAAAAAATATAAAAATATACACAATATGTTAAAAGAACCTAGCAAATTTTTAGCAACAATACAAATTGGAATTACTCTTGCAGGTTTTTTATCTAGTGCATTTGCATCAGAAGCATTTGCCCAAAGGCTTGCACCAGTTTTTTATAACATTTTTCCAGCTATATCTTTAAATGTTTACAAAACAATTTCTATTGTTATAGTTACTATTATTTTATCTTATTTTACTTTAGTATTTGGTGAACTTGTACCTAAAAGGCTTGCAATGAAACACTCAGAAAAAATTGCAAAATTTAGCATAGGAATAATACGTATAATATCTTTTATTACTTATCCTTTTGTAAAGTTTCTTACGGTTTCTACTAATTTTATTTCTAAACTTTTTGGCGTAAATCAAGTAGATGAAGAAACTGTTACAGAAGAAGAAATTCTAATGATGGTTGATGTTGGTGAAGAAAATGGCACTATTGAAGAAGAAGAAAAAGAAATGATTAATAATGTTTTTGAATTTAACGATAGAACAGTTACAGAAATTATGACACCTAGAACAGATATTTTTGCAATTGATATTAATTCTGACATTTATAAAAACATTAGGCTTTTAGATGAATATAAATATAGTAGAATTCCAGTTTATGATGATTCTATTGACGAAATTGTAGGTATTTTATATATTAAAGATTTAATAAAGGTTTTAAATTCTGATAAAAAAATACACTTAAAGTCATTAATAAAACCTGCTACTTTTGTTCCAGAGTCTAAAATGATTAATGAATTATTTAAAGATTTACAAAAAAGTAAACAGCATTTAGCAATTGTTTTGGATGAATATGGTGGAACTGCAGGGCTAGTTACTATGGAAGACATTTTGGAAGAGATTGTTGGAAATATTTTTGATGAATATGATGACTTTGAAAATGATTATGAAAAAATAGATGATAATACCTATAAAATAAGTGGTAGCATATCTATTCACGATTTAAAAAAGGTTTTAAAAATAGATGTTCCAGAAGGAGATTATGATACTTTATCTGGTTATTTAATTGAAAATTTAGGTCATATTCCAGAAGAAAATGAAGATGCAATTCTTGAACTTGGAAATGTAACTTATAAGATTGAAACTGTTGAGGATAAACGTATTATTTGGGTAAAAGCATGCAAAAATTCTTAAATTTATCTTAAATGCTCTTTAAATACTTTTTAATTATTTTTTAATTATTTTAAAGTAAGGTATAATAAAATAAAATTTTTAACTACTTTGAATAGTAATTCTACAATACCCTATAATTTTTTATTTAAAGAGCTGCGTAAGCGATCAACCGAAGCGTAAGCGTAGGGCGAATTGGAGCAATTTACATATAAAAAATATTAATTGTAAATTGCGACACCAAAGCTCAAAAAATAAAAAATTATAGGCTATTGTAGAATTACATTTTCTAAATTTTATTACTTTTTTAAATTCAATTTTTTTATTCAATTATTTTTCTAAATTCTAAGCAATTCACCCGGAAAAATAAGATTTGGATTTGCAATTCTATTTAATCTTACAATATTTGCAATACTCGTATTATATCTTCTAGAAATTGCATATAACGTATCTCCTCTTCTTACACGGTATAATAAGTGACTTGTGTCGTTTGTAATTTCTATACTATTTCTTGGTATTTTAAGTCTTTGACCTACAAATATTAAATTTGGGTTTGATATGTTATTTATACTAATTATAGAATTAATTGATACTCCAAATTTTTGTGCAATAGATGTTAAAGTATCTCCTCTTTTTACAATATAAATTGCATTATCTGATACTTGCGTTTTAGATGAAGTTGGAACAAGTAATGTTTCTCCTGCAAATATTAAATTAGGATTTGCAATTGAATTTAACTCTACTAAACGTGCAACTGTTGTATTGTACATAATTGCAATTTCACTTAATGTATCTCCTGGCTGTATTACAATTCTTGTTGTTCCTAGCTCTAGATTATCCACTTGCGGTCTTTCTATATTTGGCAATTGTGAATTATCACTTAAAAATATACCATCTGTAAATTTATCTCTATCTACAAATCCATCAATTCCAGCTACAACTCCTTCATCTGTAAACTGAAATCCAACCCATGTATCCCATTTTCCATTTTCCGTAGGTTCACTTACTCCATACTGTGCAACCCATAATGGATAATTTGCAACTTGACTTCCAAATGTATTTGTAGCATTAAATGTATCGCTATATACTACTGGCTCTTTACCTGTAATTGCTTGTATTTGTTCTAAAAAAACTAGCGAAATTTGGTTTATTTCATCTATATTTAGGTTTCCAAATGATTCAAAATCCATTGCTAATTTACAATCTAAATTTTTTCCAGATATTACAGAGCCAAAAAAGTTTGCTTGAACTCTTGCTTCTTCTACACTTGTTGCTGTTAAATAATGATATACTCCTATTAATAAACCATTTTCTTTTGCACCTTGATAATTTTGTTCAAAAAATGGATCTATGTAATTTGCTCCTTCCGAAGCTTTTATATATACAACTTGTATTCCATCTGATTTTACCTCTGCAAAATTAATATTTCCTTGCCAATTACTAACATCTATTCCTTCATATATGTTTGTGCTAGAAGGAGAAAAACTATATACTGGTATCATAAAAACATAAAAAGAAAATATACAAGATAAAATTCCTATTTTAATAATATTTATTATTTTTTTCAAAACAAGCTCCCCCTTCATAATATATATTACATATTATGAAGAAAGGAGCTTGTTTGGTTCTTTCTATCTTATAAAATTTGTAAACTTTGTTTCTTCTTGTTTTGGAGGTTCTATTCCCATTTTTCTTCCTGCCTCAATACATTTTAAATAATACGCCATATTTTTTCCTAGTATTTTCATTATTTGCATTCCCTCTTCGTCTTGCTTTACTTCTTCTTTTGTGCTTCCGTGAACCATATTCCAATATCTTGAAGATATAATTGGCATTTGATTAATTCCAAAGTATTTATTTAATTGGTCATATGTTGCTGTAGTTCCTGCTCGTCTTGCAGAAATTACAGTTGCTGCAGGTTTAAACAAAAAGTTTTTTCCTGCACTATAAAAAAGTCTATCCATAAATGACGTTATTGCACCTGTTGCACCTGCATAATGAACAGGAGTTCCAAAAATAAATCCATCTGCTTCTTTTGCTTTTTCTGCAAAATCGTTTACTACATCATCAAATACACACTTTCCATTTTTTCTGCAATTATAACATGCAATACAACCATTAATTGGTTTATTACCAAGCCAAAAAATTTCTGTTTCTATGTTTTCTTCCTCTAAAGACTTTTGCACTTCAGTTAAAGCAGCATTTGTACATCCATCTTTATGAGGTCCACCATTTACTAATAAAACTTTCATTCCTTATTACCTCCATTTTTCTTTATTTTATTCTATGTATAGATTAGCACAAAAAGAAGTAATAGGCAATAGTTTTTTGTGGGCAATTTTTTATTCATAATTTTTTTAAAATTTTTTTATTATTTTTTAACATTTACATAATTAACAATAAAATTTTACTTCATCACTTTGTTGTGTATCTTTCCATTTTTTAAGAATTTTAAAATAATTTAATTCAATAATTTCAAATATTCTACTTAAATCTTGATTAGATATATGACTCGAATTGCTTGCTAAAATACATTTACCATTTTTAGTTAACCAAACTTTAGTAGAATTTTTAGTTGGTTTTCCCCTTGAAATATGGACATGAATAGGTTCATTAAATTCATTTGACCAAAAATATATTTTGTATCCGCATAATTTCTAATAAATTAGGCAAGTTTAAGACCTCCTTCACGTGCATATTTAAAAAAGAGGTGTGCTCCTTTTTCAACTATTTGCTTAAATTCTTCTATTTCTTCATCTGAATAATGCCCATCTTGTTCTATTATTTTATAACTTGGAAGTTCAAAAACTACTGTATCAAAACCATATTGTGTAGGTCGTTCAAATGTAACCCTTATATATTCTTCTCCATTATCTTTTTTTCTAATATCTGAAAAAACTACCTCAGTTTCATCTGGATATTTGCAAAGTGTATAGACCATAAAACTCCTCACTCTCCTTTTTCTAAATTGCATTATAACATAATATACAATATTTTACTATAATTATACATGAAATTTCTTACAAAAGTATAAATATTTTTTTATCATATTAAATTTAATATAATAGTAAGGCAATAGAAAAATGCAAGATACAACAAGAAAAACAGGGTTTATTCCTGCTTTTGCTTTGATAGTGTATATTTTTATGGTTCTACTACTTTATCATCAATTAATTGATATTTACCACTTTTTAAAAATTCATCGAATACTATTGTTTGGATACAAACAATAGGGCGAACCGAAAGAGAATTCATTTGGACGCCGAATGCGTCAAAAAAACCATAATTACCGCTAACATCCAACATATTGTAGTCGTATGTGTTGTAAGGCGAAGCAAGCCACCAGGCAGATCTTCCGTCTTTATTGTATATGCCATGGTTATAACTTTGTTTTAAATCGTTAGATTGTGTTCTTTTTATGTATCCGTATGTTCCTACACCTAATCCTGTTCTTATTTCTGCCCTATCGTCAGATGGATCTGCTTTTTTAGCTGCATCTGCTGCTGCGTCAAATGATGCTGCATATAACTCTACTGTTGGACTTCCTATTGCAAATTCTGCATCGTCATTTTTGTATTTACTCCATAGTTCGTTGTCTGGGTCTGTTAACCATGCTGTTGCTAGGATATTTGGATTTTTATTATCTGCTGTAAAGAAATTTGTCGTATGTTCTCCGTCTGTTCCTGTTAACATTGGGCTTAACTTTCTTCCTACTGTACTTACATCTGCTCCACTTTGATATTTTAATGTTTCATTATTTTCTTTCTTTACTGTTGTATAATAATCACTTGGATTAAATCCTGTTGTTCCTGTTTTATATATTAAATTATTTGATATTAAGTATGTGCAATTTGTATCTTGATAAAATAATCTCCAGCATCCTACTTCGTCTGTTGCAACATCATATCCTTCTACTTTCCAACCATATTTTTCTGCGTTCTGCGCTGTTTCTGGATTTAAATTAATATCTGTTTCTGGATTAAATGCTGGCTTTACAAATGGCTCGTCTGCTATCATGTCTTGATATATGTTTTCTAGTGTGTTTTGTTCTTTTTGGGCTTCGTCTTTGTATTTGTCTACTGCTTGTTTGCTTTTTGTAAATATTCCGTTTTGTCCTAATGCTAGGTTTAGGCTTACTCCTGCCAGGATTATTAGGATAATAATGTTTAGTATGTTATCGATGGTTAGGCTGTAGAAAATCAGACTAGCATTGAGCATTTGACCAGCCTGACCATCTAT
>CANRMR010000039.1 GCA_947631785.1 uncultured Clostridia bacterium
TTTTTACCAGCATTTTGAGTGATTTTTTTAAATATATCATTAACATAAATTGATTTTTTCAACAGCCTCGTCAAGACCTGCCCCTACATTTGTATTTTTTGTTATTAGATAATCTTTTAAATGCAAAAATAGAACCAAATTCCATTTGCTTTTTTGGTTTTTTCTATACCAAAAATACACAAATGAAACTTAGTTCTATTTGTTTTTTATTTATATTTTCTATTAATATACTACTTGTGTGTGTGTGTGTGTACTCTCGCAAGGGTTTTAGCATTTATTAATGTTTTCATTTGTTCATTTCCTCTTTTCTTTATTTTTATATTTATTTTATATCATATTAGAAAGTCTTTTGCAATGTTTTGGTGCAAATTTTTTTGACCATTTTTAAATACCTATTGATAATTTTAATTTTTTTATTTCACTTTTGCTTAAACCTGTAATCTCACTTATGTCTTCTATTAGCATTTTTTTATTTAGCATTTTCTTGGCTGTTTTACGTTTTTCATTTTTTTCTCCTTGCATTATTCCAGCCTCTCTTTCTTTTTCAAACTCTTTTATCCAACATTCTCTTGCTGTCATGATGCTATCCCCTCCCTTCCAATCATATTTTTTAATTATTTTGTCTATCTTTTCTTTTTCTAGTCTTGCACTTAGTATGTATCTTGTTATGTCTTGCATTTTTTTAGCCTTTTCTTCTGTGTTACACTCCTTTGCTATTTGCTCTAGTACTTCTATTAACTTTTCTTTTGTTTTGCTTTTTTCTATTAAAAATGCATATGATACTTTACTGTTTAGTTTTAATAATTCTTCGTTTGTGTAGTTATTTATATTTATTATTTTATATTCTATATTTATATAATTTTTTTGCTCTTTATATTTTATTTCTTTTTCTTTTAGTTTTGTTTCTGCTGTCCATTTTCCTTCTCCTGTATATATTACTATTAGTTCCTCCATATTCATATGTTTCTTCTGTTTATTGTAGTATTAATGGTATTAACTTTTTCCTTACTATGTCTTCGTATTTTTCGTATTCTTCGTACATTTTGCCTCCTTTTGCTTATTGACAACATTATAGTTTGTTTTTTATTATTTGTCAATATGTGCATATTTTATTTTTTTAATTTTTGGAAATTTAATTGCTGATTTGCAATTTTTAGATTTAATAATTTAATTTTACTATTATTTTTTCATTTGTCAAGAAAGACTTTTCGACATTTTTTGCGTTTTTACTTAAGCAAAGATTTTATAAATTTTAAAAATATGTAAACAAGGAATCGAACGAAATTTAAGCTTAGAAATTCTTATGAAAATTTTTTAGGGAATCTCACACCTTAGTGAGGGCGCTGAAAAATTTTCATTAGAATTTATGCGAAAATTTTCGTAAGCGACGAAGTTTATCATTATTTTTAAAAATTTATAAACCTTTGCTTTGCGATAAATAAATTTTTGTTCTTGGGCACGGTGGTAAAGTGCCCCTACGGTTGTTGTATGCCTTTGTAGCATTTGGGCAGACAGGGGCGTCTGCCCCCTATTACATTTTTTCTGGTGCTTCGAATCCTAATAGGTTAATTCCATTTTCGAATATTTCTTTCATTAATGATAGTAAAACTATATTAGAGTTTAGTCTTTCTTTATCACCATTTAATATTTTTACCTTTTGATAATAACTGTTAAATATATTTGCAAGTTCATATAGATATATACAAATTTTTGATGGTGCATTTTCTTTATAACTTTCTTCTAATACTTGATTGTATTTTGCAATTTTAAGTAGCATTTCTTTTTCTTCATTTTCTATTGGTTCTAATATTACATTTTCTTTTATAGTGCTGTTTTCGAAAAATTTATTTAGTATGGATTTTATTCTAACTAATGTATATAAAATATATGGTCCTGTTTTTCCTTCAAATGATGTAAATTTATCTATATCGAATATGTAATCTTTTGATATTTGATTTGATAAATCTGCATATTTTAATGCAGCAAGTCCTACTATGTTTGATATTTTAATTTTTTCTTCTTCTTTCATTTCTTTTGTGTTACTTATTTTTTCATATACTTTTTGGTTTACTTCGTATATTAAGTTTTCTAACCTCATTACGCCACCGCTTCTTGTTTTAAATGGTTTTCCGTCTTTTCCATTCATGGTTCCAAAGCCCAAAAATGTAAGTTTAGAATTTTCATCTATTATTTTGGCTTTTCTTGCACATCTAAATACTTGTATAAAATGAAGTTCTTGCCTTTTGTCTACAACATATATAATTTCATCTGGTTTAAAGTCTATTTGTCTTTGCATTATAGTAGCTAAATCTGTTGTTTGGTAGCAAGATACTCCTCCTGTTTTTAAAACCATACATGGTGGTATGCATGTTTCATCACTTTCTTCTTCAACATCTACTACCATTGCTCCATCACTTTCGTATATAATTCCAAGATCTTTCATTTTTTCTACCATTTTGTCTACATACTTTTGTGAATCGCTTTCTCCAAGCCATAAATCAAATTCTACTCCTAGTTTTTTATAGTTTTCTTTTAGGTCTATTACAGATATCTCTACTATTTTTTTCCACAAATCATAATATCCTTTTTTCTTTGCTTGCAAATATGCTGTGTTTTTTCTTGCATTTTCTTTGAATTCATTTGCCTTTTCTATTTCTTCTTTTGTCATGTTTTCATTTATTTTTGTTTTTTTACTTGCACATGGATATATTTCCTCTAAATCTGATACAGTAAAAAGTGCTTCTTTAGGATATTCTCCTTTAAAATCTTCGCTGAAATAGTCCCAATTAGGATGTCTAAATTTTAGTTCTTCTATTACAAGCCCCATTTGCAATCCCCAGTCTCCTAAATGCACATCTCCTATTACTTTATTTTCAAAAAATTTGTGTATTCTTTTTATGCTTTCTCCTATAATTGCAGGTCTTAAGTGCCCCACATGAAGAGGTTTTGCAACATTTGGTCCACCATAATCTACAACTACAGTTTTGTCTTTTTCCATTATACATCCAAATTTTTCTTCTTTTATCATGTTGTTACAATAGTCTGTAAGAAATGAATTTGAAATATTTATGTTTATAAATCCTGGCTTTATTACTTCTATTCTTTCAAATTCATTACAATCTTTGCATTTTTCTACTACTTCTTCTGCAATTAAAAATGGTGCTTTTTTATATTCTTTTGCAGCAGATAAAGCTCCATCACATTGGAACTGGCATAAATCTGGTCTATTTGATGTTATAACTTTTCCATATTCTTCATCATAGCCACATTCTTTAAATGCATTTTTTACTTTATCTTGCAATATATTTATAAGTTTATCCAATTTATATTTCCCCCTTAGTTACTTTGGTATTTACGCTCCAAGTTCTGGATATTTTTCTAATATTTCATCTATAATGTTTTGTCTTTGTTTAAATGGTACCACATATCCTTCTAGCGATTTTGCTTTTTGCTTTAAAACTTCTACATCTGTATTTACATATATTCTTGATTTTCCTTTTCCATTTTTTGCTTCTTGTACTAAGTTTGATACTGGTAAATTACCATCAAATGCCATTACTATAGAATCTCTTCTTTCAAAAATTTCATAATTAAAGCTTTTATAAATTCCACTTTCTTCTCCTTCTGTAGAAATTCTTACTCCATTTATATTATTTTTTATTAATGTATTTTTTGTTTGTTTTGAAACTTGTTTTGGAATAATTGCATTAATTTCGAATTTTTTGTTATACTTTTTTGCAATATTAATTAGTTCTTTTTCATATCCTTGCATTTTATGCCCAACTACAAAATAAACTTTTTCTTGGTCTAAACGTTTTACAAGTTCTTCTAGTATCTGTTTTCCTTCATTTGTTAGAATCGTTTCTCTTCCATTTGAATTAAAACTTCCTCCTGCAATTATAATTGGCATTTTATCTTCTGGTAAGTTTACAATTTGCTCTTTAAGTTCTTTTTCAGAATCTAAGTATTGTTCTTGTTTTAATTCTTCTTCTAAATCTTTAGTATTTGTTCTATTTTTTAAATTATTTTCTTCTTCTTCTAAAATAGCATCTTTAATATTTCTTCCATTAAGCCATTTATTAAATTTTTCTTGTTTTATTTTAAAGTAATTTTCATTTTCTTCTATAATTTTGCTTTCAACATTTCTCATAGAAAGCATTTCTTCTTCTGTTATATCTAAAAGGTTTGGAAGTGCCATTTGCTCTTCCATACAGTCAGTTCCATAAAATCCACATCCATCTGTTCCTTGTACGCATTTTATTCCGCTTTTTAAGTAATATTTAATTGGATGGTTTTCAATTTGGTTTAGATTATTTAATCTAATATTAGATGTTAGTTGAAATTCTAGTATAATGTTATTTTTCTTCATCTTTTCAATTAATTTTTCTTTTTCATCTTCTTTTAAACTTGTTCCATATAGTCCATGCCCTATTCTACATCTTGGCATTTTTTTATTTTTAGGTACTGATTCTTCAACACATTCTATTGCTCTTAAAACGTTTTCTTTATAGCTATCATTTTCTCCTGCATGAATTCTTATTGTAAATCCATCATCTTCATTTACACTATGTTCTACTAATTCTTTTATTAATGGTTTGAATCTTCTAATATCATTAATTTCTTCTCCCATAATATCGCTACCTACTACATATGGGCTTTTTGACATTGCTTTTATTACATCTAGTGATTCTATTAGTTGTTTTGTTGTCATTAATGTTCTACTAATTGCTGCTAAAAATCTTAATTTAACTTTTGTTTCTTTTTCAATTTTTGGTAATATTTGATGTAATTGCTCTAGTATTTTTGCTCCTTCTTCTCCTTTTCTTACAATCCATGTTACTGAAATTTCTGCATAGTATATACCTTGTTTTTGATATTCTCTTGCAACCCATAAAAGTTTATCTTGAAGTAGCGAATTGTCTTTATATTCTTCTGTTTTATTGTCTTCTAACATTTTTTTCAAAGCATGTTTTATATCTTTTTCTTGCAAAGTATCTACCATTTCATTTGTAATTTCTATTTTTTCTTTTGATGGAGTCCCTTTTGAAAATACATAACGATATAAATATAGCTTTTCTAAGTTTGTAAAGACTGCTTGTCCATCTTTCATAAGTACCAAGCTATTTCTAATTTTGGCAATATTTCTTGCTTGATATTTTGGGTTATTTAAAATTAAATCTGCAAAGTTTATAACTGTTTCATCATCAATTTTTCTAGTTAAGTTTTTTCCAATTAAATCAGAATGAGCATATTTTTTTTCTATTTTTAATCTTTTTAAAAACACATCTTTTATTTGCTCATCTGATAACTTTAATCCTAATTTTTTGACATAATAAAGAGGATATTCAATTTGATGTTTAATACCCAAAGCAATTAAATCATCTGATGTTAAGTTTGCATGTATATGTGTATGTAAATCTGTTCTAAATTTTATTTTTTTAGGAATATATGATTTTACAATTGTTTTTTGAACGTCAAATTTATAATCTTTTGTTTGTGACATTAATGTTTTTGTAATAGCTGGAATTTTTGCTTTCATTTCAATTTTGTCTTTATATATATTTGCAATCTTAATTCCACCTAAACGTAAAATATATACTTCTTCATTATCTCCATTTATGCTTGCTGGTATTGTTCCTTTTATTATTTTTTTACCTTTTTCATTTTCTACTGTTTCTACGTTACATAGTTTTGCTAAATTGGTAATTAAATTACCAGTATTGTGATTTGGCGTTTCTAACACATATGCCATCTCATCTTCTACTGGCTTGAACAAATTTATTATTATATCTTTTTCTTTGTCTAAGTAAATTTTTTCAAAAATTTCATTACTAGACATTTTTATCCTCCTTTTATTTTTCTCTACATATTATTGTTTAATATTATATCATATTTCCAAATTTTACACAATAGTTTTTTAATAATTGTTTACATAAAATTAACTGTTTTTTTATAAAATATAAAAAGGAGGTTTTTATGTTTATACCAAATGAAATATATTATGAAAAAGATATTATAAATTATCCTTTAGGAAAAAAACTTTTAAATGATTTTCCAAATGTACCTAAATTTATTATTGAAAATCACAATAATATACCTCAAATGCGTCAAAAGGAAAATAAAGAATTTCCTAAAATGAAACGGAAATTTAATTATTGGAATTCGCAGAACACACAACTATACACCAAACCATAAAGTTTCTGATTTTTTAGTACCTTATACTTCTTCTGGTTGCATAGCTATGTGTATGTATTGCTATCTTGTATGTAATTACAATAAGTGTGCTTATTTAAGACTTTTTGTCAATCGTGAAAAGATGCTTGAAAAGATAATTAATACTGCTGAAAAATCGGACAAAGAACTTACTTTTGAGATTGGCAGTAATAGTGATTTGATACTAGAAAATACAATTACAGGTAATTTAGTTTGGACTATAGAAAATTTTTCTAAAACAAATAAAGGTTTTTTAACTTTTCCAACTAAATTTAGTATGGTAGACCCTATTTTAGATTTACCAGGTAAAGAAAAAATTATTGTTCGTATGAGTCTAAATCCTGAAGAGATTATAAACAAAGTTGAATTTGGCACATCACGCTTGAAAGATAGAATTGAAGCAATATGCAAATTAAAAAAAGCTGGATATCCTGTTGGAATTTTAATTGCTCCTATTATTTTAGTTGACAATTGGCAAGAAATTTATTCTAATTTTATTAGGCAATTATCAGATTCTTTATCTGATGAAATAAAAAAGGATGTATTTTTTGAATTAATTTTTATGACTTATAGTTTTGTTCATAATGCTATTAATCATGAAGCGTTTCCTAATGCTATTAATTTATATAATAAAGAGCAAATGATAGCAAGAGGTAGAGGTAAATATCGTTATAGACCAGAGCTTAAACAAGAAGCTGAAAAATTTATGGAAGATCTTATGAAACATTATTTCCCAAATAACAAAATTCTTTATATTGTTTAATTTCCATTTGGGTCTACTCCTGAAATTATACTTAAGTTAGACCCAAATGCAGAAAAAAAATTTCCCCAAACATCTAATTCTTCTTCTTTTACCATGCTACTAAACGCAATTGCAAATACACTTGCAAGAAGCACAAGTTCACTTCCAGATAAATCTGTTATATTCAAAAAAAATCACCTTATTCCATAATTTCCATTGCAGTACTATTATCTTCAAATCCCTCTAAATTATAATATGTTTCTGGGATTTCTCCTACAATTACATTTTCAGCTAAAACTACTTGATTTTTAATAGTCTCTTGCATAGTATTAAATGGAGTTAAAATTGCAACTTCACATTCTACATCTAAATATAGACGATGCAAAGTTTGGTTTATTCCTGCTTGTTTAAAATCACTTTTAAAATCTGTTCCTACATTTCCAACAGAAGAAATTTTAATTGGTACTTTTGGTCCTCTTCCTGATAATAATTTACTTCCAGTAAAACTTCCTAAATGAATTCCAAGATCATCATCTTTTGTATTGTCTATTTCTTCTTGTATTTTTATTGCAACATCAGATATTATTTTATTTATTTCAATTACATTTGTTTCTATTAAATTAATTTTATCATTACTATCTTTATGAATTGTTACAAGTTCATCATATTCATAATTTTTCATTACATTTGTAGTTTGCTTATTTGTTATTATTGTAGCAATACTTTGGGCTCTATCTAAACATAATTTTTCAAAGATTGGTTTAGTTGATTTATATACAGTTATAGCTATAAAGACTGCTATAATAAAAATTATACCAGTCTTTATAGTTTTTCTTAAAATTTTTTTTTCACTTTGTTTAAAATTTGGAATTTTTATCCTTTTTCTTGTATAAATTTTATCCATTTTTTTCTCCTTAAGCTACATCAAATTTTGTCTTTGCATATCTTGGTATGAATAGTTGCTCTCCTTCGTAAATTTTATTTGGATCTTCTATTTTATTTACTCTTGCAATATCTTCTACTGTACTTTTAAATTTTTTTGCTATATTCCATAAAGTATCACCCTTTTTTACAAAATAAATTGTCATACTATATGAAGGAACATTTTCTTCTTCTTTTACTTCCATTTCATTAATTACATTTATAGTTTTAGTGTTTTGGACTGCTATATTAAACATTAAGTCTATTTTTACATCTATTGTTCCACCAGATAGCACAATAAAGTCTTGCATTATTGTTTCAATTTGTGTTTGTATCATATTATCTTTATTTATATTGTCTAATTCCATTGTAAAATCAAAGTTTAGCTTTTGATTTTTTGTATCTATTTTTGCGCTATTATCTGCTTCATGTAAAAATTCTAATTCTATTTCTCCTTCATATATAATTTTTCCATTTGTTATTTTACTATCATTTATTGTTGGCGTAACTGTTACATTATATATTTTTTTATTTTCCATTTCTGGTATTTCTATTTTTTGCCTAATATTGCAAACTTGTTTTTGTGTTTTCTTATCCACAGTTGTTTTAATTTCTTTTTGCTTAAATTCTAAACATTTACTAGGGCTGTATAAATCTTGTATTAACTCTACCTCTTTATTTTCATATACCATGCAAGATAAATTAATTTCTGCTTCTATATAAATTGAATGTTCTTCTTGTGAGTTTGGTTTAATAACTAAATTAGATAAACAATAATTTATTTCGCATAAGTGTTCTTCTGAAATATTTGGCATATCTATAAATCCCATAATAGGTATAACAGCTTCTTGCATTTTTATTTCGTTATCTTCAGTTAAATATAAAATTTTAACATTTGCATCTGCTTTTGCTAATATCTTATTATAGCTGATTTTAAAATCTTGATTGTTAATATAAATTTGTGCTTTTAATATTTCGGCTAAATTATCTGTATTATCTAAAACTATTGTTTCTTTTGCATATGCTTTTGTGCTTCCTTCTCCAACTTTTGAATTTACAATTAAATTTTCTTTTAATGTTTGAATATCATCTATATTACTTACTTTTGTTATCATTTCTGTTTCCTCATTTGCATAAATTGTACTTGTTATTTCAAGGCTTACTTTTAGATTAATTTTTCTACCATTTAAAACTTTACATTCAATAGATTTTATTTTTATGCAATCTACTGTCGTCATTTCACTTTTGCAATTTTTATCCTCTATTATGTGCGAAAAATCTAAACTTGTATTTAATCCTCTTACCATATCTTTATCTGAATCTGCCAAATACATAACATATACCATAACTGTTCCGTCAAATTTAATTTTCCCATCTAATACTTCTTTTTTATAAATACACACATTGCCACAAGTGCTAATTGGATTTAAAATGTCTGGCTTACTATCTGGAATAATTACATCTCCTTCTATAAAAAAGGTATCTGTTTTCTTTCCTACAACTTTATTCATACATAGTTTTTCTTTGCCTACATCTACATTTTCCATATTGTTCCTCCTCCATATTTACATTCTTTTTTAGAATGTGCCTGCTATTTTTCTTTATGTATAATATATATGGTTCAAAATCTAAAAAATGACTAATTATTTAAAATTTTTGTCAACACATTTTTATAATTTTCGACATAGACTATTATTAGGTGAAGAAAATTATGGCAAAGATAAAAAAAGGTGATATTGTAGGACGTATATCATATGGAAAAGATATATTATTTGAAGTTGTAAGAATTATAAATATAACAAGTGAACCAATAGCTCTATTAAAAGGAATTACTGTTAGAATTATGGCAGATAGCCCTATTTCTGACTTAGAAATAATTAAAAAAGCACAAGTAGAAAATAACCTACGTTCTTTAGAAAATAAATTAGAAGAACATATTCATATGAACAATATAAATAAAAACAAAAAAAATCCATTTTCTAAGAGAAATACGTTAGATAATTATTTTTTTGAAACAGGTACCATATTGCATTTAGATGGTGATAGAAAATATAGTCAAAAGTCTGCTAAATATTATAAAGAGATGGGATTGTATGCAATTGTAAAAAATATACCTGAATATAGACAACCACAAATGGTTTTATCACTTTTAAGAAAGTACAAACCTGATATTTTAATAATTACTGGTCACGATCGGAATGATTAAAAATGGTACAAATTATCATGATATTTATAATTATAGAAATTCTAAATACTTTATAGGTACCGTAAAGGAAGCTCAAAAATGGATTGCAGAAGGAAATGATTTAGTTATTTTTGCTGGTGCATGTCAAAGTTTTTTTGAAGCACTTATAGAATCTGGTGCAAATTTTGCTTCTTCTCCTGGTAGAATTTTAATTGACTTTATGGATCCATTAGTTGTTGCAGAAAAGGTAGCTTTAACCGAAGATGATAAATATATAAGCATTAAGGATATTGAACCTAGTCTGCGTGATGGTATAAAAGCTGTAAGTGGAATTGGAGCAAAAGGCAAGAAAAAATTAAGGAAAAAATAGTATTGTAATATTGTTGTAATTAAATTGTAATATAAATGTAATATTGTGTCGAATTACTTCTAGCAAGGACGTTTCAAGGTTTTCAAGCGTCCTTTCTTTTTTGACATTTTATGACAACGATGCTATAATTTACCTATAAAAATTAAAGTAGGTGATGTAATGATTTACAAGGACGATATTATGAATTTACAAAATGATATTGAATCAAAGATTGGACAAAAGATAATTGTAAAAGGTACATTAGGAAGAAATAAAATGTTTGAAAAAGAAGCAACAATTGAAAAAACCTACCCAAATTTATTTGTAGTAAAATATGAAGAAAACAATAGAAATGTTACATACAGCTATACAGATGTATTAACAAGAACAGTAGAAGTTCAAGTATTAAATGGAGAAGAATATAGCCCACTTATACCACCTGCAGTTGTTCCATTAAAAAAAGTTAAAAATTTGTAAAAAAGAAAAGTAGCATAGAAATTTTGGTAAAATTTCTATGAATTAAAAAAACAAACCATTTATATGGTTTGTTTTTTTAATTCATCTTTTTCGTGATCATATTTTCTTTTTGTTGCAAGCCCTCCTCTAATATGTCTTTCTGCCTTATTTTCATCTAAAATTTTTCTTACATCTTTAGCTAAAACAGGATTAATCTTAAGTAATCTTTCACTTACGTCTTTATGTACTGTACTTTTACTTATTCCAAATTTCTTTGCGGCTCCTCTTACTGTATCTTTAGAATCTATAATATAATGTGCAAGCATACATGCTCTTTCTTCTATTGATTTCTTACCTGACATCATTCTATTTGTTACAGATAAGTTATATAACTTTTTACCTTTCATAAAGAAAAACCTCCATACGAAATATTTTGTTTAATTCTATTCGTATAGAGGCTATATTAGAACATTGGACAAAAAGAAAAAACTATTCTATTTTTTTAGAATAGTTTTTAGACTTCACAACCCGACCATTTATATACCACATATCGGTCAGTGGTTATTTGTTCACCTACACATTTATTTGTCTGAGGTAGGGCTCCGAGTTACATTTGCTCACCTGTGCATTTATATTCCGCAAAACGGGGTTGCGGTTAACATTTGATTAATTGTTTTCTGCTAAAAATTTTTCAAATCCTTCTATAGTTAATTCATCATTTTC
>CANRMR010000040.1 GCA_947631785.1 uncultured Clostridia bacterium
AAAACCATTATGACAACTGAGCCTAAGTTTGTTCCTAGTAATGGAGCTAAAATTAAAGTTGATGATTTTGAAGCTGAAATTAAACTTGTAGATTGTGTCGGTTATGTTATACCTAATGCTCTAGGTTATGAAGATGCTGATGGAAATCCTAGAATGATTAAAACTCCTTGGGAAGTTTACCCAAAAGTGATACCCCAATAATAAATTAAATAAATTCTTGTAAAATAAGGAAAAAAACAATATTTCACTTGGTAGTCAAAGTGAGATTTTTTTATGAAATTATCTAATTTCAAAATGATATATAAATAATTAAGTGACATTTCTTTAAATAGTTAATATACTATGCTTGTTTTTAAAAGCAACATTCAAAAATTTTCATTTGTAACATTTTGTAACATTTTTTTTGTAACATTTTGTAACAATTTTTATTGCATTACAAAAAAAAAGTGTTACAATATATAAAAAATTTAATGAGGTGAAATTATGAATGAAAAATTTTTAATTATTAATGCCGGTAGTTCATCTTTGAAATTTTCTTTATATGATATGCCGGAAACAACAGAAATTGTTAATGGATACATTGAGAAAATCGGCAATTTGGATAGTTTTTATACTCTTAAGTATAATGGTCAAAAAGAAGAAAAAAGAAAAGTTATTATGAACCATACCGATGCAGTTCAAACTATGCTTGAAGAATTGTTGCAAAATCAATTTATAAATGATATTAGTGAAATTAAAGGAATTGGACATCGTGTTGTACATGGTGGTGAATTTTATTCAAAATCAGTTGTTATTGATGAAGAAGTATTGAACAATATTAGGGGCTTAACTAAACTTGTTCCACTTCATCATCCAGGTGAGATAGCAGGAATTGAAAGTATGCAAAATGTGATGCCAAATGTTCCTCAGATTGCTGTTTTTGATACTGCATTCCATCAAACTATGCCACAAGAAAACTTTATGTATGCAGTACCATATTCTTGGTATGAAGAAAATGGTGTTAGAAAATATGGTTTTCATGGTACAAGCCATAGATTTATTACTGAAAAAATGCAAAATTTTTTTGGAAAAAAAGATGTTAATTTGATTATTTGCCATATTGGTAGTGGAGCAAGCTTATGCTGTGTAAAAGATGGAAAATGTTATGATACAACAATGGGGTTAACTCCATTAGATGGGATTATAATGGGTACACGAAGTGGAAATATTGATAGTTCAATTATAGAATATATTTGTAAAGAAAGAAAATTATCTGTTGAAGAAGTAACTTCAATTTTGAATAAACAAAGCGGATTACTTGGTCTTGCTGGTAAAAATGATTTTAGGGATTTAGAAAAGTTATCAAATAATAATGACAAAAAAGCAAAATTAGCAATAAAAATGCTAAGAAATTCAATAGTTAAATATATTGCTCAATATTATATTGAATTAAATGGACAAGTAGATGCTCTTATATTTACTGCTGGAATTGGAGAAAATGCTATAAATTTAAGAGCAGATATTATTAATTCAATATCTAATGCTATGAATATTGAACTAGATGCAGAAACTAATAATAAGATTGCTAAGTTTAAAGAAACACAAAGTGGGATTATATCTACTCCGGAATCTAATTTTAAAGTTATGGTAATACCAACTAATGAAGAATATATGATATTAAAGGATACTTTTGAATTAAGTCAACAAGTAAATTCAAAAGTATTAAAAAAATAATCTTTTATTAGAATTGAGCGCTAAATATGGATACTATTTTGTTAGAAAAAAAATTTGTTTTAGAATATATAAAAGATATTTTAAATGATATTAAAATAGCATCTGGCATGATTAATAATGCAAAGTATCATCATAATACAGATTACAGTGTTGCTCCTTCAATTTTAAAATATGGAGTATTATCATTAACAGATTTGAATAAATTAGGTATTAAGAATTACTCAACAGAATTTTTGAAAAAAATGGATGATATTGAATCACATATTAATGGAAGTAATGCAGTTTCATTATCAATAGTTGGCTTACAAGATTTATATCATAATGAAGATGAATATAATCCTTTTATTCCTAGTAAAGTTGATTTCTTAATATCTAGTGATATTAAAACTTGCAGGTCTGCTATACACTATGGTAATGAATTTCTATCTTATGAAAGTATAGGTGTTGATAAATTAAGAGCTGTTGACATTAGATTATTAAAATTAATTGAATTAGTAGAAAAAGGTTTATCTTCAAACAATTATTCTGTTGAAAGTGTTATTGAAAAATATAATTGTTTGAAAAATATTGCTATAACTATGAAACATTTTAAGTTAGATATACCTATAAGAGAAATGTCTTATCAAAATAATTCTTTAATTGATGTAGATAAATTATCTTTTACTCCAAAATTATTGTTAAAATAATTAAGGTATATGAATATAAAATTTAAAATTATATACTTATTTTATAAATTAAATGGATAAGTGAGTGATTTTATGGGTAAGTTAGGAAATACTTTAGCAATGTTAAAAATACTTGAAACTGGGAAAAAATTTACTGTTAATGAATTGGCAAAAAAAATAGAAGTTTCTCCTAGGATGATAAAATCTTACAAAGCAGATTTGGAAAAGGCTGGAATATATATTGATACTATTAATGGGGTTTATGGGGGTTATGTGTATAACCATAAAAATAATTATGATGTATCATTTAATATTCAAGATGTTAATTGTATTGAAAAAATCCTGCCTTTATTAGATTTAAAAGATAGAAATAATGTTGAAAATCTCTTAGAAAAAATCAAAACCATAGTTATTTATTCTGATGCCACTCTCATAAAAGGACAAAATGTTGATGATCTTAAAAAAAAATATAATATTGTTTCAAAAGCCATAAAAAACAATAGTGATATAGAAATACAATATAAAAATAAAACAAAAATTATTACTCCTCATAATTTAAGTTTTTATAAAGATTATATTTATATAACTGGTTATTCAAAAAATGATAAAGATTTAAGAACTTATAATTTGAATGAAATAAATATTAAATAGTACTATATATTGCACCTTTTAGTGATATATTAATCACTAGGAGGTGTATTTTTGTGGATATAATTATGAGTTCTAAAAAACCGGAAATTAATATTGAATATTTTGGACAGCAATCGAGATTTTATAGTTTTTTTGAAATGATAGTAGATGATTTGTTACACGGTAATGGTATTTATGCTGAAACAAATTCTGGATCTAATTGTAATGCATATATGTTTGCAAAAAAAGGTTATAAAGTAATTACCAATGATATAAGTGAATATAGTTTTTCAGTTTCAAATGCAATTATGAGTGATAATGTACCAACTGATTTTTCATATAAATATGACTGGCTAAAAAAATATAGTGATTCATATATTAAAAGAGCTTCTGTATTTGCTAGTATCGTAGATATTTATGGATATAATGCTGAAATTCCAGATAAATTAGATGATGAATTAGAAATAAAAATTGAAGAGTATATTAAATATTTTTCAAATATTAATGCCAGAAATGTAAGAGCATTCAAAATATACAATGAAGATTTATTCTGTTATCTGAAAAGATTATATGAAGACAATATTAAAGTTGATATTATGTTTATGGATTTTGCATGGCCATGGAGAGATGGAAGTAAGACTGAAGAATATAATACTACTGCAAACACTTATAGTAATGTTTTTGAAAAAACGAAATTCAAAAAAATTGAAATATGGGACAAAAGTAATGTTATTGATAATGTTATTAAAGCCATAAAAGAAGCAAAAAAAGTTTCTAAATATGTTTTATTATCTAATCAAAGTTCAAATTATCCTACTCCAGAATTGCTAGAAGTAGCATTATTAAAAAATAATTTAAACTATGAAATTAGACATACAATGTTGACTGATGCAGAATATGAAGATAATTTAGGTAAAGAAACATTTTTTAGAGAATACTTATATGTAATTAAAGGTGATGTAAATGAGTAAAACTAATTATCCATTAATTAATGTAGATTGGAAAGAAATACGAAATTTATCATTTAAAATTGCTAAAAAAATTATAGAAGATCAAAAAAAAATTGATTTAATTGTTCCAATTATAAGAGGTGGAATGCCAATAGCAATGTTACTTTCTTCTATGTTAAAAATAGATGACATGGCGTGCATTCATATAAAAAGAAGTGTTAATGATGATCCAAACGCTGATTTTAAAAAAATCCCAATTTACAAAGGAATTACTAATTCAGATAAAATAAATGATGCAAATATTCTTATTGTGGATGATACTTTAGATTCCAAAATTACATTAGATTATACTATTAATATTTTAAAAAAATATAATCCTAAAAGTATTAGTGTAGCAATTCTATACAATTTTAATAAAGAAACATTTGGTAGTGTATACAGTGGTGAAGAAGTTAAAAATTATAAATGGATTGTCTTTCCATGGGAAGATAAACAAATTAAGGGAGGTTTTAAAAGTGAAAAATAATAAATGGCAAGTTTGTATTTGTGGAGCAATAAAATATGAAGATGAATTTTTAATGATTAAAAGAAGTTTAAATGATGAAGATTGTGCTGGCTTTTGGGAAATGCCAAGCGGAAAACTCGAATTTGGTGAAACTGTTGCACAAGGCTTAAGAAGGGAGATTTTTGAGGAAGTTGGTATTGATATTTTACCTTTTGAACAAAAAATTATTGGAATATCAGAATACTCATCAGAAAAACCAGAAGGAACTAAATATAGTGTTCAATTAAATTATGTTATCGAAGTTCCTACTAAAGAATTACCTATTAAATTGAGTGATGAACATACTGATTTTGTATGGGCATCTAAAAATTCTGAGTATGTTGATCAATTTATTGCTGAAATTATTGATACCATTGATTCGATTAAAGAAAATGGAAATGCAAGAACTAAAAAAATGTAAAAAAATATTAATAGAAGTTAATCAAACTTGTAATTTGAATTGTACTTATTGCTTTTATAAAGATTATGGAAGAACATCTCAAAGTTTAACTATTAATAATATAATTGAATTATTAAAAAAATGTCCTACTGCAAATGAATTTTATTTAACCGGTGGGGAATGTTTTACTTCAATTAATATAGAAAACATAATAGAAAAATTATCACAAAAAGGTAAAGTTATTGTTTTTACAAATGGTATTATATTAAACAAATATAGTGACAATAGATTATTAACTGTTGTAAATAATGTTGACAGATTTATAATTAGTTTTGATTCTTTTGACTTTAAAAATTATTTTTGTCGAAAAAAATTAGATGAAACAATTAATACTATTGAAAAGATATTAAAAATAAATCCAAAGAAAGTCGAAGTTAAAGTGTGTATTACACAATACAATTATGAATATCTTGAAAAAACATTTGAGCAATTAATAAAATTGGGAGTAGAGTTTTTATCAGTAAATTTTGTATTTGATATCCAAAATTCTACTATAAAACATGAAGTAAAAGAAACGGCAATATTAAAGAATATATTTAGAATAATTTATAAATATAAGAAGTACTTTAATATTGATTATATAAATATGTTATATGATTTATATATAAATAATAAAATAAATGATAAATTTCCTTGTTTAGCAGACTATAGTTATTATTATTTAACCAGCACTAACCAATATTTAATTTGTCCAGGCAATTGTAAAAAAATAGGTCAAAGAGGAAATTGGAAAGAATGCTTTTCGAAAGAGTGTGCTAATGAGTGGGAAATTATGTATATGAGGTGAAAAAAATGAATATTATATTTGAGGGAATTGATGGTGTTGGTAAAACAACTATCATAGATAATTTTCGACAAGATTTAGAAAGTAAAAAAGAAATTGTTCGATATGTGGATGAACTTACTCAAGATTCACCCATAAGTGAAATTTTAGGAAAAATGTTAAGCGATGATCCATTTTTTATGTTAGATAAATCTTTTCCAACTTCAATTTTTGAAAGTTTATTATTAGCAGCCGATATGCATTATCGACAAGAAAGATACAAATATAATAATGGTTATAATTTGTATGATCGTGATTTTCTTTCGATACTGTCATATCAAAAGGAAATTCTTAAAAATGATTATAATAATTACATGGATTTTTATAAACCATTTAAAGAAATAGTATTATTTAATTTAAAACCAATTGATTTATTAGTATATGTTCATGCTCCATTAGAAATAAGCATTTCTAGGGTAGCATCAAGAGATAATATTATATTTTTAGAAAAGCAAAAGAATTTTTTGAAGTCTTTAAAAAAATCTTTAGAAGAAGAATTAATACCAGAATTAGAATCACAAAAAGTAAAAGTTTTAAAATTAGATGGTCGTGAAAAACCTAGTTATAATGTTTCAAAAATATATAGAGAGATTGGTTATGGAAAAAATTAAAGTTAATCATGATTTTATGATTTATACCGATGCTGAAAAAGAAAGTGCTTTACAATGTTTATCAAATAGTGATTCTAGTATTTTTGTAGGAAACACCATATCAAATTTTGAAAAAAAATTTGCAGCTTATTTAGATTCAAAATACGCATTAGCATTACCTAATTGTACTTTATCAATTTATGCAACATTACAAACTTTAGGGATTGAACCTAATGATGAAGTCATTGTCCCTAATCTTACTCATGCATCATCTATTTATCCAATATTAATGAGTGGTGCTAAAATTAAAGTATGTGATTTTATGCCAAATTCTTACTATTATAATATAGATAATATTAAAAAGTTGATTACCCCTAAAACTAAATTCTTCATTGCTTGTTATTTATATGGAATGCCTTTAAATATTCAAGAAATAAAAGCTTTATGTGAAAAGAACGGCGTAACGTTAATTGAAGATGTTGCCCAAGCATTTGGAACAATAATTAATGGTAAATATGCTGGTACTTTTGGAAAAGTTGGTTGTTATAGTTTTAATGATACAAAAATGTTAAGAATTGGTGAAGGTGGAGCAATAGTAACAAATGACAAAAATATTTTTAATAAAATAGAACATTTTAGACATGTCGGAGAAGTATTTAATTCCAATAAAAAGTCTTCTGTTAGTTCTAATACTACGTATAGGGATTTATTATTTAATGGTCTTTCTAATGAAGGTAGAGGATTAAATTTAAGACCATCACCAATAACATTTTCTACTGGTATTAAACGACTTGATGCTATAAATAATTATATAACAAAAAGAAGAGAAAAATTAAAAATTTATGTAGAACAATTATCTAATATTAGTGGGATAAATTTTATTTCAAATTTTAATATTTCTGACATTGATAATTATGCACCTCTTGCTTTGTGGATTGTCTTGGATAATAAATATTATGATAGAAATAAAGTTATTTTAGGTTCTATAAACATGGGAATACCTATTGGCTCATTTAATTATAATACTATTATACAAAATGATTATTTTAGAAATTTTATTGTTAATAAATCAGATATATTAAATAACTCACAATATATAAGAGATAATAGCATTTTTCTTCCGTTGTATGAATCACTTTCTACTGAAGATATAAAAAAAATATGTGATGCCTTTAAATATGTTATTGATAATTATAAAAAAGAAAATGAAATATTTGATGAAAAATTATATGATGAAGAAATAAGTTATTTTGATGGATTTTATTTAATGAGGAGGAAATAGTTATGAATGAAATATTATGGTTTGGAACATTACTGCTTACTTTTGTTTCAATAATATTATGTTATAAATTTTTGGGAAAAAATGGTTTGTTTTTATGGATAGTTGTTGCCACTTTAATATCAAATATCCAAACTGTAAAGACTGTAGAATTATTTGGAATAGAAACTGCATTAGGAACAATTCTTTATGGAAGCACCTTTTTAGCAACTGATATTTTAAATTATAAATATGGTTTAAAAGAGAGTAGAAAAACTATTTTATATGGATTTTTATCGATGATAATAATGACAATTTTTATGGTAATATGTCTATTATATACACCGAGTCCTAATGATTTTGCTCAAGAAAGCTTATCAACTATATTTTCTTTTAATATAAGAATAACTCTAGGTAGTATAGCTGGATTTTGTGTAAGCCAGTTTATAGATACATTTTTATTTAATAAATTACAAAAAAAATATAATAAATTATGGTTAAGTAATAATGCCAGTACAATGATTTGTCAAATAGTTGATACTGTAATATTTACGTTGATAACATATATTGGTATTATGGATTTTAATGTAATAGTTGAAATTATGATTTCTATGTACATATTTAAGGTAGTAGTTGCATTGTTAGATACTCCATTTATGTATATAGCATCTAAAATAAAAAAAATTAATAATGATTAAAAGTAATAAAACAAATAAATAATTATAAAAATAATAATATAAATACAAAAGTATACATGATATAATGTAAGCAGAAAGAGGAGGAATAGTATATTATGGAAACGAAAATTGTATTGACAGGAATTTTGAAAGATAATGATTTACTTTTAATTGTAAAAAGAAATGAAGAAGATGAGCTATATCCAGGTGCATGGGAATTTCCAGGTGGTCATTTGGAAAAAGGTGAAACTTTAAAGGAAGGATTAAAAAGGGAGCTTCAAGAAGAAATAGGATTTACCGATGAATTTAATCCAATAATTACCCACTATTATGATGAAATTAAAGAAAAAAATGAAACATTAGTGCACAATTTGGAAATCGATTTTATCATTAACGTAGATAGAACTAAAGTTAATGTTAAATTAAGTAAAGAACATATTGATTATAAATGGGTTACAAAAGATTCTGATTATTTAGATGAATTTATAAAAGATAAATTAACAAATATATAAGAGTATTTCATTTAAACTAATTATATGGAAAAAGAATAATATATAAATGAAAAAATATTGTTCTTTTTCTTTTTTTTAGTTCATACAATTTATGGAATTGGAGGATAAATCTATGTATGAAATATCAGAGTTTTATGCAGTAGATGGAAGTAATTTAAAAGATTTATTAAAAAGTTGTATTTATAATTATTATGTTAAAAATAAAGATAAAATTTTGTATTCAAAAGATTTGCAAAATCAAAAAAACCATCGTATAATGAAGCCGACTAACAAGTATGAAATATTGTCTAAGAGAGGAGTGTAAACAATGTACAGACAGTACAATAATGACAATATTAATTACAAAATTGGTTTATATATAAGATTATCTCGTGAAGATGGCGATGATTTAGAAAGTGAATCAGTAACTAATCAAAGAAGTCTATTAATGGGTTTTTTGAAAGCAAATGGATTACAAATAGTAGATGAGTATGTAGATGATGGTTATTCTGGTGGTAATTTTAATAGACCTAGTTTTCAAAGACTAATCAAAGATATTGAAGATGGTCGTATAAATATGGTACTTACTAAAGATTTATCAAGATTAGGTAGGGATCATATTCAAACAGGTTTTTATGTTGAAAATTATTTTCCAGAAAAAGGAATTAGATATATTGCTGTAAATGACGATATAGATACTTTTTATGAAACAAGTGGTAGCGATATGATGCCATTCAAATTAAGTATGAATGATATGTATGCTAAAGATATTTCTAAAAAAGTTCGTTCTAATTTACTTCAAATGAAGAAAGACGGTAAATTTTGTGGTAGTGTTCCTGCTTATGGTTATATGAGGCATCCAGAAAATAAACATCAATTAATACCAGATCCTAAAACTGCCCCAGTAGTTAAAAGAATTTTTGACTTATATATAAGTGGCTATGGTAGTTGTGCTATTGCTGAAATATTAACTAGAGAGGAAATACCAACACCTATTATGTTAAAGAATAAAGAAAAATCTTTAAACAAATGTAACTATCCACAAATTTGGAAACATTGCTCTGTTGGAAATATCCTTAAAAATCCAATATATACTGGAGTTCTTATTCAACACACTTCACAAAACATTAATTATAAAATTAAAAAAAGGAAGAAAGTTGATAAAAGTGAATGGTGTATAAAGGAAAATGCTCATGAACCGTTAATTTCTAAAGAGACTTTTGAATTAGCTCAACAAATCAAAGATAAATCAAATATTTATAGTAAAGATAGAAGAAATGTAGAATATATTTTATCAGATTTTGTGTATTGTAAAGATTGTGGAGCTAAAATGAGTATTAGTTATGATAAAAAAAGAGATCGTGTAACAATGAATTGCAATAATTATAGAAAGTTTAGTAAATATGATATATGTTTTTCTCATCATATGAATTATACTAAATTAGAAAAAACAGTTTTTAATAAAATTAGGGATTTATCAATACAATATATGGAAGATAAAGAAGAATTTGAAAAAATAATTAAACAAGATTATATAGATCCAAGATGTGAACTTAATAAAAAAATAGATACTTTAACTAAAAGTATTGAAAACCTAAAATTAAAGCAAGATTCATTGTATGATGATAAATTTAATGGTGTTATTAGTGCTCTTACTTATCAAAGATTATATAGTCAAACTGATGAGGAAATAAATATAGCCAATTCAAAAATAAAAAAATATCGAAATGAAATAAACTCTATAAGTGATGAGTCAGTAGTTTTTGCAGATTACTTAACAGTAGTAGAAAACTTTTTAGAAATGAAAAATCCAACAAAAGAAATGCTTAATAAATTAATCGACAAAATCTATGTAACAAAAGATAAAAAATTAGAAATTCATTATAGAATTTCTAAAAGTGAAGTATTAGTTTAGCCACCTTAAATGGTGTGCATATATTTTTTGATTTTAGGGTATCACTTTTTAGGTTCACGGTGGTTTAGCGAATCAGTACCTTTTGTGGAAGCTGCTGAGATTGGAACAGAGAAAGTTATTAAAGACCATTCAACAATTGGTATTGTGGTTACTACTGATGGTTCATTTGGCGAGCTTACAAG
>CANRMR010000041.1 GCA_947631785.1 uncultured Clostridia bacterium
AGAAAATTTATGTATATACTTATGGCAATAGTAAAAAGTGGAAAGTCGTTTGACGAAGAAAAAGCAATAAGGGAAAGCTGCATAAGTTTTAGTTAATAATATCATGAAAGCTAGTTTAGTGAGTTAAGATTATAAAAAAATTATAGTTTTAATTCACTAAACTAGAAATAGATTAGTGATATTATGTGAAAGTGGAATTTGGTAAAATTTTCCGTAGGACTTGATCTAGTTGGAAAGAATAACCAAGGCCAGTTTCATATAATGCCGTATTAAAGAGTTTAGGTAGATAACGAATGATTATCAATACAGAATGAAATGGGAGGATAAGCATATATGAAAAACACATTGGCTAATAGTCCACTTAATTATAATTAATAATAATTAAGTTAACAAATTTATTAAAAAAATGCCATATGTTAACAGTTTTCATTATGCATAAATATAAGAAAAAATTAAAAAATACTAGAGAAAACTAGGATAAAAATCAAAAAAATAAAAAATTTATAAAGTTTTGTATAAAAAATACTTGACTTTATTATGGGAGGAAAATACCTTTGATTAGCCAGCATCTTTCTAATTTATCTTAAGCAAATAAATTTTTTTAAGGCTGGCTAACCAAGGGTATTTTTAATAGGAAGTATGGAACAAGAAAACGTAAATTTATTTGATTTAATACCAAGTCAATTAAGAGAATTATTAGAAAAAATACAAAGTGTATTGGATATTGTAGAACAGAAGAAAAACACAACTTCTAAAGTAGTACGTAACACTCAGCATAGTTTTGTATGCCCATTTTGTTCTTCCAATAGAATTGTAAAAAATGGACAAACAAAAACTAAAATACAAACTTACAAATGCAAAGATTGCCAAAAAAGATTTAATGATTTATCAGGAACATTATTTTCACGTTCAAAATTAAATATGCAACAAATCGAAGAGCTTTTTGAATGTTTTCATAATCGTTCTACTCTTCGAGATACTTCAGAGAAGTTACATGTGAATTTAAAAACAGCTTTTTTATACAGACATAAAATATTGAATATTTTAACAGATATAAATGAGAAGACAATTCTTAAAGGTCAAATAGAATCAGACGAATATTATATATCTATCAATTTAAAAGGGACAAGAAAAGATATGCCAAGAGCTTCTAAGCCAAGAAAAAGTCATGGTGGATCAAAAAGAGGAATTAGTAATCATCAAGTTTGTGTAGCATCTGCAATAGATGAAACAGATCATACTTATTTCTCTATTGTAGGAACGGGTCCCATTACAACAGAAGAAGTAGAAAAAGCTTTTCAAAATCGAATGGATTCTTCTTCGACTTTGATTACAGATTGTAAAAGTTCCTATGAAAAATTTGCAAAAGATAACAGAATTAAATTAGAACAAATTAAATCGGGGACCTATGTAAATTTGAATGGCTATAGTTTAGGAAATATAAATAGTCTTCATTCTAATCTAGAACAATTTTTATCACCATTTAGAGGAGTTTCAACAAAGCACTTAAAAGGATATCTTAGTTGGTTTGCATTTTCTAAGTTATTGAAATATACAACAGAATTATTAGACAGAAGCAAAAAAATTATGGATACAACCATAATTCAAAATACTTCTATCACAGTGAATAATGTTTATGATAATACTTCAAACATTGATTTCTTTAATGTATATAAAGAATATAATTATCACGTGTGAAATGGAACAGAGCCAAAAAATAAATAAATTAGTTTTGTTAAATAGATTTGCTAACTTACTTATATTAACTATCTTATTTGTTTATTATATACCTGCCTTTTCTCTTTCATTTATTATTGGAATTATTATTAAAATAATAATTGTTTCTTCCCCAAAAATAGGATTATATTATGAATTTGATAATGAAAGTAGATCAATGTATGAATGTTTAAAAGAGGTTTTAATTTTACTTTCTAATAATAAAAAGATATGGCAAATTAACACATCTGTTAAAGTGTACAATAAAAGGTATAATGCAGGTGCAGGAAATAGTATTTCAAGAAATAGAGCTTATGTAACTAACCGATTACCATTTTATATAAAAACAAATATAAATATTTATGGCTTAAAATTAAAAAATCAAACAATGTTTTTTACTCCTGATCGTGTTATTATTTTTAGGCCTTTTAGGAAAGCCTTTGGTTGTACTTATAATAATATGTTTTTAGGTGTTGATACTATCAAATATATTGAAAGTGAAATGGTATGTAAAGATTCTACAGTTTCGAATTACACTTGGCAATATGCAAATAATGATGGTAGTCGAGATTTAAGATTTTCTAATAACAAAAGATATCCTGTTTGTGAATATGGTGAATTAAAAATTACATCACCAAGTGGAATTAATACAATTATTGAATTTTCAAATAAGGATTTAAATAGGGATATACAATTAAATTTAGTTTTGTTTGGCAATACTTTTAACAAAATATTAGCTGCAAATAAAGAAAAAGAAAATCAAATCGAAACTGAAACTATTGATAATGATTCAAAAGAAATTGCAGGCTCAAAAGAAATTAATACAGCTGATTTAAAACATAAAGTTTCAGAAGAAAAGAAAAAAATTAATGCTATTGAAAATAATGTTATTAACTATCAATTACCTAAAATTAGTTTATTGTCTTATAAAAAATTAAGTAAACTGAACACTGAAAATATTGAAGAAAAAATAAAAAGTTTAAATGAAATATTTAATGCATTTAAGGTTAAGGCTAAAGTTGAAGAAGTGAACATCGGTCCTAGATATACATATTACAATGTTTCATTAACTCCAGGTACAAAATTAAATAGTATTACAAGTTTAGATAAAGAGATAGCATTAAATTTAGCAGTTAGAAATGTTGATATTGAAATATCCTCTAGAACTAAAAATTCTGTATCTATTATAATTCCTAATGATGAACTTAATCCTGTAGAATTTAAAGATGTTATGGAACATATTAGTAAATATACGGATTCCTGTAAAGATTTTGATAGCGAATTAAAGGATATGAAAATTAAAGGAATATTAAATGATATTCCGTATTCAGAAAATTTATATTTTGCATTAGGTAAAAAAATGAACGGCGAAAAAATATTTGGAAATTTATGCAATGTAACAAATGTCTTAATTGCAGGATCAACTGGATCAGGAATATCTATGTTTCTTAATAGTTTAATATTATCACTACTAATGAACTACACACCAAATGAAATTCGACTAATATTATATGATTCTAAAAAAGTAGAATTTTCAAATTATAGTGATATACCACATTTGCTATACCCTGTGTTAGATAATACAAAAAAATTGAATACCATACTACAAAGAATGATATTTGAGATAAAAAATAGACAAGAATTATTTAAAAAGAATGGTGTAAAAGATATATTAGAATATAACAAAAATGTTCAACATACTGAAAAAGCATCTAAATTGCCAAGAATATTAATTATCATAGATGATATAGCTGATTTAGTAAAAGAATCAACGAATGATATTCAAGACACTATTGATACAATAACTAAATCATCTAGAATAACAGGCGTTTATATGATTATTGCTACCCATAGACCAACAAATGATATAATATCAGGTGCAATAAAGGAAAATATAACCTCTAGAATATCATTTTCTGTTACATCATCAATGGACTCAAAAATTATTTTGGATGAATTTGGAGCTGAAAAACTTGGCAGATATGGTGATATGTTATATAAATCAGAAGATGATAAAAATTTGATTAGGATACAAAGTTGTTTAGTTGCTGATAAAGATATTAAAACTATTGCTGAATATTGGCGAACTCAAACTAAACCTCAATATGACAACTTTAATATTGAAGAAAAACATAATGAGAATAATGATGTTGAAGAACCTTTGTATGATGAAATTGTTAAATTTGTGATTTCAACTGGTAAAGCTAGTGCTTCTCTTTTACAAAGAAGATTTAGGCTCGGATATAATAGAGCTGCCCATGCAATAGATTTACTAGAAAGAAATGGAATTATAGGTCCATCAAATGGCTCTGCTCCTCGCGATGTCTTAATTAAACAGGAGGAAGAAACATGGCAATAAAAAAAAGAAATGACTATTTAAAACATTGTGCTTTTTGTGGGGCAGGAATTAGTTTGAATTCTGATCATTGCCCTCATTGTGGAAGAGAAATTTTAGATGAAGAAATTAATAAGTATCATAGCAATGTAATTGAATGTATATATTGTGGGGCTAAAGGTGTTTCATACAAAATAGTCAAAAAAGATGAAAAAGAATACTCTTTTGAAGAAGAAATATATACTTGTGAAAAATGTGGTAAAAGTTTTAAAGATAAAGATAGACTTGGCCCAAGTTTTAACAATAGTCCTAGAATAATTTTAAGCTCAGGAATGGCAAAAATGGTTAAATACTTATTTGCATTTGCATTTGCCTATATATTTGTTCATTTCTTTTGGAATTCTTCGCCTAAACAAACCTCATACGATTATGTTCAAGATTGTAATGGATTGCAAGAGGTAAGATTAGTAGATATTTATAATTCTTATAAAGATAATAAAGATGCTGCTATAGAAATGTATGTTGATAAACCATTTATTTTTGAAGGTAAAATTTTTAGAATAGACAGTGATAAAGGTATGTTACAAGTTGATTCTGAAAATATATCTCCTGAAATTTATATAAATAAAGCAGAACAATCAAAATTAGATAAATATAAAGCAGGAGATACTATTAGAGTTTGTGGTATAGTAAAAACTAAAAAGACTATAATTGCAGTTCCTATATTTGTTGAAAATGGAACTATAGTTGAATAAGGTGAAGATTATGGGATTATTAAGTAAATTGTTTAATATTAAAGATATTAAAGAAAAAATAAATGAAAATATAAATAGTTTTGAAGATAATTTTGATTTCGAAGAATATAAAAAATATAATGATGATCGCATTAACGAATTTAAAAACCGATACGACTTAACAAGTATAACTGGAATTAGGTCAATTCCAGTTCAGGAAGCTAGAAGATACCCTGATGGTGGAAAAAGTGTCGTATATATGCCTGAACAAATTTTAAATCGTCAAGCTACAGAATATAAAAAAGAAGGAAAATATGAATTAGCAATAGAATGTTTAAAAAAAGCAAATGAATTGTACCCTATTTCTTTTTATGCTTATACTAGAGATAATTATGAAAGATTGGTTGATATGATGGTATTAGCAGGTTGGTTTAATGAAGCAAAAAAAGAACATAAAAATTTGAATGAACTTTTAGGGACAAGAGAACAAGAACTGAAAAAATTACAAAATTATGCTGTTTCCTCAAATGTTGAAAGTAGAAGTTCATATCAGAATCGAGTTATTAACCCTTATCTTGAAGAAGAAAAAGATCGAGAACAATATTATTGGTTATTAGAAAATATGTCTGAGATAGCTCCTAAATCATTTGGTGGTTATAGGAATATGAAGAAAAAAAATACTAATAATTTTCAAAAAATTGTTTTAGAGGTAGAAAAGCAAGGTAAAAAAATTGAACAATTAAAATTTTGGTTTTAGCAATTTTCAAAAATTAAAAATATTCTTTAAGCATATAATTTTTTTAATGAAGGTGTAAATATAACTATTCAAATTTTATTTATTATATTCATAATGATATCAATTTGCTTCGTAATAAAATTTGAATAGTCATAATAATTTAAAAAAATCATTTGATTTTTTAGTTTAGACAAATCATTTATGATATTTGTTAGCAAAAACTTAATATTATCAATTTCTTTTGAATTTAACTTAATGTTAGAATATTGGTTAATTAATAATCTAATAAAGTCAGATTGTGACAATCTAGCTTTATTAGATTTTTCTTTTAATAATTTCTTTTCTTCTTCATTAAGAAAAACATTTAATTTTATATTTCTAGTTCTTATAGTAATCATTCCTTTCAATTTTAGGGTATGGGAGAATCCCATAGGATTTGGGGGATTGCGGGAGTAATCTTCCTGTGCTGGCTAATCCATAAATTTAAGTGTGTACTCACACGACTATTTATAAACTATTTCTTTTAAGATAATTTCTTCGCTACAATTTTTATAATTGTTCATCAGTTTTACCCATTCCATTTGATTAACTTCTTTATTTTTTTCAGATAGTCTAGCATCATTTTTAATAAAATTATTCATTAAAATTTTAAATTGTTTTTCAGAATCAATACTAACTGAAAAAAGATGTTCTTCTAATTTTCCTTTCATTAATAATGATTCATATAAACCTTTTTTATATTCTTTTAAATAATTTAATCTTAAATAACCATATTTATTAATATTCATTTTTATCATTCCTTTCAAATTTTTTAATTAATTATTTTTGTTTTTGGTATTAAAAGTATTCTATCAATGTCATCATTTTGATTCAAATAAGGGCATTCAATAATGCCATCACAGTAAAAATGTTCTTGGATAAGTTCACTATAAAAGTTAATTTCTTCATCACTATATCCATTATTTTCTAATTTTATTAAAGATAAAACATAATAAGTTTTAGATAAATTTTTTAATTTTTCTTCATCAATTAGTTCTTTATAGGTTATACCAATAGAATTATTTTGAAGTATTTCGTTAAGATAATTAAGATATTCTTTAGTGCTTTTGGAAATAAATTCGTCAGTAAATGTTATATTTTTTATTTCAATGTTGTAATTTTTATCTCTACTAATTTCAATATTTTTTATTAGTTTATTTAATATTTCCTTTTTAGTTTTTCGATTTAGACTATCCCAAGCAAATGAAAATGCCAATTTATTATTAAATATTATTTCATTATTTTCCAATTTACAATTTAATTTTTTAATAAGTTCAAGCGTATATTCTTTGTTTAAACTATTTGGATCAATTAACTTTTTCTTTTCTTCTAGCCTTAAAATTTCTTTTTTTATCATATCATTTTTAGCATTAATAGTATCAATATTTAGATTAGAAGATATATATAAATCTACTAATTTTTTCTCTTGATTTTTAAGTTTTATTAATGCTTTTTCAATATCGTTTATCTCTTTATTTTTAGAGTAATTACTAACAATTAGTTCGTTATTATGGTCATACATATATCTAGTTAGTTCATTTAAAATTCTTCCTAATTTCTTTTCAATTTTATCTGAGCTATAATGTAGTCCCTTATTTTTGCAGGTTACATTTTTACAAGTAACGTGATAATATTCGATTCTATTATTATTTTTATCTTTTTTGTAGGATATAGTTGAAGATAAAATATTACCACAAAGAGGACACTTTATTAAATTAGTAAATAGATGAATATGCTCTCCATAATTAGAATGCTTGTTCTTTTCTAAATTAGTTCTAGTCAAATTCCATACATTTTTATCGATTATAGGTTCACAATAATTATCAACTTTTAAAATGTCTTGAGGTTTTCGTTTATATTTTCCATATTCAAATGTGCCAATATAAATAGAATTAGTTAATATTTTATAAACTCTATCACTTAACCATTTACCATTTTTAAGATAAGCATTATTGTTTTTTAGAATAGTAGCAATATTTCTTGTTGAATGACCTTTTTTACATAAATCAAATATTTCTTTAACTACTTGAGCTTCAATGGGTTCAATTTCTAAATGACCTGTTTCCTTATTCCTAACGTAACCAAAGGGAGCTTTATTTGGATGAATATGTTCTAATGCCATTTCTTCCATAGCTCGTTTTGTTCTTGCTCCAATTTCTTTTCTTTCTCGTTGTCCAAATACTAGATTCATCCCAAATATCATTTCCCCATTAGCGGTAGATACATCATAAGGTTCAAGTATGAGCTCAATTTTAACATCATATTGTTCACAGTAATTCAAAAGCCAAAAACCATCAAAGTTATTTCTTGTTAATCTATCAACCTTAATAGCAATTAGTTTATCAATTTTTTTAGATTTAATATCTTTAAGTAGTCTTTGCATTTCAGGTCGCATTAAGTCTTTTCCAGAATATCCTGCATCATTGTAAATGCTAACAATAATGTAATTGTTTCTTTCACAATATTCTTTAATCATTCTTAGTTGTGAATCAATGGAATAACCATTTTCTTTTTGATCATCAGTTGATACTCTAACATAAATTCCACATCTCAAATAAATCATCTCCTCACTTGTTTGGCACTTTAAAGGTAAAAAGTTAACCCCAAAATTTTAAAAAAATTATAATTTTTACATTTTTTTGTAAAATATTAAGAAATATTAGTGAGAATTTGTTTAATTTCTTTGAGATTATATTTTTCGTTATGTTCTTGAATATAAAAAGGTTTATTGCTTATTTCATTTATTTTATATTCTAAAATTGTGAGGGTAGTTGGGTATGTAATTATATACTTTGTAGGTTCAATAAATTGCAAATTAGTATGTAACAAAGTTTTAATTTTACCATTAATAATCCTATACTTATAATTTTTAATAATATTTAGTATTTCTTCGTTAGGTTTAATTTCTTGGATTGTTTTAAATTCAAGCATAAAAAATGTCCTCCTTCCTAGAAAGAGAACATTATCGTTTTATAAAATAAAAACTTACAAACTTTTTCAGTTCGTAAGTTGAATTCAACTGGAGCGAGTGTCGTAGTTATCTACAACTCTTTTCCAATAACGAAAGA
>CANRMR010000042.1 GCA_947631785.1 uncultured Clostridia bacterium
ATTTTTATGCACAAAAATTCCAGCGATTTCTCACTGGAATTTTTGCTTTCGGGTTCCTATTTTAGGACACCTTCTTTAGGTAACTTAAGATTTATTATTTAATTATTTCAACTACCTTTACTTCATTCTTTTTGCTTTCTTCAAGCTGTCTTTTTACTTCATCTAGCTCTTTTTGCACTTCCTCAAGCTTTACTTTTGTATTTTGAAGCTCTTCCTTCGTACTACTTAGCTCGATTTCTAATCTTTTATTTTCTTCTATTAGATTAGTATTTGCTCCGCAGCCTGTCAAAACAAAAAGAATTCCAAAGATTGCTATTAATTTTTCCATATTAATTATTCGCCTCCGTTTTTTGTTTTTATATGGAATTTTAAGTCTTAAGCCCCTATGGCAAACTATATTTTAAGCTCGCCTAAGCAAAAACTTATATTTTCATTGTACCACATTATGTTTATCTTGTCAAAATTATATACAAGCTATTGTTTAATTCTAAGCGAATTTGCAACAGTTATCATTGTTACACCCGTATCTGCAAGTACTGCCATCCATATTGGAGCAATTTGCATAAAACCTAAAATAATTACTACAAGTTTTATAAATATTGAAAAAAATATATTAAATTTTACTATATTCATTGTTTTTTTTGCAATTTTAATACAATCTGGTATTTTATTTATTTCATTTGTAAGTAATATACTATCAGAAATTGTATTTGCAATTTCTGCTCCTTTTCCCATTGAAATTCCAAAATCTGCTGTTGCAAGTACTGGACTATCATTTATTCCATCACCTACAAAAATTACCTTTTCTTTATTTAGTTTAAAACTTAAAATTTTTTCTTGCTTCTCATTTGGTAAAAGTTTAGAATATACTTCAGAAATACCTAATTTTTCTCCTATATTTTTTGCCTCTTTTTCATTATCTCCTGTTAGCATAATAATTCTATTTATTCCTACTTTTTTTAATTTTGGGACAATTGTTTCATTTTCTTTTTTTATTTCTTCTTTTAATGTAATATATGCTATTACCTTCTTTTCCATTGCAAAATATATAACATCCTTTATTTTAGGCACATCTATATTGTATTTTTTTAATATTTTTTCATTTCCTATAACTGCTTCTTTTCCTTCTATTATTGCATATATTCCATAACCTGGTATCTCCTCTAGTTTATTAATTTCTAAATTTTCAAAATTATCTACATATTCTAAAAATAGTTTAGCAATTGGGTGATTAGATGCTTTTTCTATATTTGCAATATATTGTAATACCTCTTTTTTTTCTAAATTACCTATAATTTCTATTTTGTCTAATATCATTTTTCCTGTTGTAAGTGTTCCTGTTTTATCAAATGCTATCACTTTTGCATTTGATAAAACTTCCATATATTTTGTACCTTTTAAAAGAAGTCCCTTTTTTGCCATTGCCCCTACTCCAGCAAACATTGCTACTGGAATAGATATAACTAAACTACATGGACAAGATGCAACTAAAAATATTAAACTTTTTTCTACTACCTCTTTTATTGGCATTACATTAAAAATTATTAGAATTACAGGTATTACAATTGCTATTAAAAGAATTGTAGGCGTATATATTTTTGAAAATTTAGTAATAAATTTTTCTGTCTTTCCTTTGTTGCTTGTTGCTTCTTGTACTAGGTCTGCAATTTGGCTCGTCATAGAATGTTTATAATCTTTTTTTACTTCTGCAATTAACATATTGGTTAAATTTATACTTCCAGATAAAATATTGTCTCCTTTTTTTACAGATATTGTCTTACTTTCTCCTGTAATAATAGATTCATCTATATTAGACGTTCCTTCTAATATTTTACAATCAAGTGGTATTTTTTCACCTGGTTTTATCATAATTTTTTGTCCTACTGTTATTTTTTCAGATTTTACTGTTTCTATACTTCCATCATCTTTTATTAAATTTGCTATTTCCTCTTTTATTTTAGCAATATCTTCTACATTGTTTTGTGATTTTTGAACAATTTTATCCTCTATAAATTCACCTAATTTATAAAGCAATATTACAAGACAGCCCTCTGGATATTCTCCTAAAATAAACGCTGCAATTACAGCAATTGTCATTAATGTACTTTCTTCAAAATTAAATTTAAATATGTTTTTAATTCCATCTACTATAATATCGCAAGATAATAAAATGGTAAATAAAAAACCAATCCATTTATACTTTTCTGGTACGAAAACCAAAGTTATAACAAAAATAAAAAGTGAAATAATATAAAAAATTTTTTCTTTTCTTTTTAATATATCATCGTCATTATGCCTAAAGCAGCATTTATCTTTATCATTCATTTTTACAATCATTCCTTTCTAAGTCATAAATTGGGCTAAAAAAATAATTGTAATTATTTTTCAACCTTTATTTTCCCCCTATACAGTCTTCTCTTCTGCAATATGATTAATTGCTTGTGATATAATTTGATATACATGATTATCATCTAAACTATAAAATACTTGTTTACCTTCTTTTCTATATTTTACAAGTTTTGCACTTCTTAAAATTTTAAGCTGATGTGATACGTTAGATTGGGTTAAATTAAGAAGTTCACACAAATCACATACACATAACTCTGTATTTAATATTGCACAAATAATTCTTAATCTTGTAGAATCTGCAAATACTTTAAACATATCTGCTAAATCATTTATTTGTTCTAATTTTAGTTCAGATAACTTAACTTCTTGAATTTTTTTTAAATGTGGGCACTTTTCCATGCAAACTAATTCTTCATTATTTTTATTATTCATTTATATTTTACTCCTTTATATTAATATATGTTCATCTATTCATATGTTACATCAAAAAAAGAAATTTGTCAATACACAAATTTCTTTTTTTATTTTTATTTTAAGCAAGTTCAATAACAGCTCCAGCTTCAGTAAATTTAGCTTTTAATTCTTCAGCTTCTTCTTTAGAAGCTCCTTCTTTTACTGTTTTTGGTGCTCCATCTACTAACTCTTTAGCTTCTTTTAATCCTAATCCTGTTGCATCTCTTACAACCTTAATTACTTGTATTTTGTTTGCTCCTGCTTCTTTTAATATAACATCAAAAGATGATTTTTCCTCAGCAGCAGCTCCTCCTGCTACTGCTCCTGCTGCTGGTGCAGCAACTGCTGCAGCAGATACTCCATATTTTTCTTCAATTGCCTTTACTAATTCTGATAATTCTACAACTGTTAAGCTGTCGATTGTTTCTAATAATTCTTCTATTTTAGCCATTTTTAAATTCCTCCTTAAATTTTTTTATTTTTGTTCTTGGCTTAAGAACATTTTACTTTAATAAATTAATATTTTAATATTTAAACAAAGCAAAAGTGGTATATTGCTAGGAAAACAAGCTAAAAAAACTTGAGATAGTACATATGTACATCGAAAGTTTTTTTGCGATGTTTGACAACGCAAGATGCCGCTTTTCATTTGTTTTATGCGTTTGCTTCTTTTTTAGCACAAACTTGATCCAATGCCACTGCAAGTTTTGTAACATTTCCAAGCAATGCACCTGCAAGCATACCAAGCAATGTTTCTCTTGATGGTAATTTTGCAAGAGTAACAATTTCTTCTGCTGTCATTACTTTACCGTCAATAATTCCTCCTTTAATTTTATAGAAGTCATTATCTTTTGCAAATTCATATATTGCTTTTGCAGGCTCTAAATAATCTTCACTATTTATAATTACAGCTGTTGGACCTACTAATTTTTCTTCTAATCCTTCATATCCTGCTTTTTCTAAAGCTCTTCTTGTTATATTATTTTTAATAACTTTATATTCAGAATTAGAAGATCTTAATTTTGCTCTTAAATTAGTTACATCTGAAACTGTAATTCCTCTGTAATCTGTTAAAAGTACTATCTTTGCTTCTTTAATTTTTTCAGCTAAAGCATTTACTTCTTCTTCTTTTTGTTTAATTATTTTCTCATTTGCCATTTTTATTATTTCACCTCCTAAAGTTAAACTTCATAAATATTTTTGTTTAAAATTAAAAGCTACTTATTTTTGCCTTTATTACCTAGGCATACAAATAAGTAGCTTAAAACGCACTTTTTATATACCTCGGTAGGACTTATGTTTGCCTACTGTCTTTGGCAATTTAAAAATTATTTTTGATTTATATATAAACCTGGTCCCATTGTTGTAGAAATTGCAACACTTTTAATGTATTGTCCTTTTGCTGCTGCAGGTTTTGCTTTAATTATTGCATCAATTACTGTATTGTAATTGGCTAATAATTTTTCTGTACCAAATGATACTTTTCCAAATCCTAGGTGAATAATATTTGTTTTGTCCAAACGATATTCTACCTTACCAGATTTAATTTCATTAATTGCTTTTGTAACATCCATTGTTACTGTTCCAGATTTAGGATTTGGCATTAATCCTTTTGGTCCTAATACCTTACCAAGTCTACCAACTACACCCATCATATCTGGAGTAGCAACTATTACATCATAATCAAACCAATTTTCTTTTTCAATTTTAGGAATTAATTCTTCTGCTCCAACAAAATCAGCTCCTGCTTTTTGAGCTTCATCTGCTTTTGGACCTTTTGCAAATACTAAAACTTTTAATGTTTTTCCTGTACCATGTGGAAGTACTACTGTACCTCTAACTTGTTGGTCTGCATGCTTTGAATCTACTCCTAATTTTACATGTAATTCAACTGTTTCATCAAATTTAGCTTTTGGAAACTTTTCGATTACATCTAAAGCTTCTTTAGCTTCATATTCTTTATTTGTATCTACAAGCTTAAGTGCTTCTTGATATCTTTTTCCTCTTTTCATTTTTTACCTCCTTTGGTACAAACGAATGTTAAACATTCTCCCAATTCATTTATTTATATTTTTATATTTAGAATAATAAAAATTATTATTATGCTAGGCAAATTTGAAACAAAATATCGAAAATGTACGTTTGTACCTTGAGATATTTTGTTTTGAATTTAACGACGCAGAATGATGATTTTTATTATTCTGATACAACAATTCCCATAGAACGAGCAGTACCTTTAACCATACTCATAGCTGTTTCTAATGATGCTGCATTTAGATCTTCCATTTTTTGTTTTGCAATTTGTTCTACTTGTTCCATTGTAATTGTTGCAACTTTATCTTTATTTGGTTTTCCAGAACCCTTTTCTATTTTTAAAGCTTTTTTAATAAGTACAGCTACAGGTGGAACTTTTGTAATAAATGTAAAAGATTTATCTTTATATACAGTTATTACAACTGGTATAATCATTCCAGGTTGATTTGCTGTTTTATCATTAAATTCTTTGACGAATTGCATAATATTAACACCACTTGAACCTAATGCTGGACCTACTGGTGGAGCAGGGGTTGCTTTTCCTGCTTCTATTTGTAATTTAATAATATTAGAAATTTCTTTTTCTGCCATTTTTTGCACCTCCTTTGAACATTTATTGTATTTTTTAATTAATTTTAAATATATATTTTAATTTTAATCAAAAGCGAGTAGTACTAGGCAAAATTTGGTTAAAATACTGAAGGCGTACGTTGGTACGTCGAAGGATTTTAATCCAAATTTTAACGACGTAAGTACGATGCTTTTCATTAAAATTTATACTTTTTGAACTTGAGAAAATTCTAACTCAACAGGTGTTTCCCTTCCAAACATAGAAACTAATACCTTTACTTTATGTTTTTCTTTATTTATTTCTTGTACTATTCCAATAAATCCCTCTAATGGTCCATGTAGTATTTTAACAGAATCATTTACATCATAGTCTACATTTACTGGTATCATCTCAAATCCCATGTTTCTAATTTCTTCTTCTGTAAGTGGAATTGGATCTGTTCCAGAACCTACAAATCCAGTTACACCTCTTGTATTTCTAACAATATACCAAGATTCTTCTGTTACAATCATTTTTACCAATACATACCCTGGAAACACTTTTTTTAAGTTTGTTTTTCGTTTACCATCTTTAATTTCTATTTGTTCTTCCATTGGAACAACAATATCAAAAATGTAATCTTCAAGTTCTCTGTTTTTAACTGTTTTTTCAAGATCGGTTTTTACTTTGTTTTCATATCCAGAATAAGTATGTACTACATACCATTTTGGTTCTAATTCCTTATTTTCTCCGAGACATACCTTTAGCCTCCTTATTTTTAATTATTATTCCACAGTGTTGTTTTCTGCATCTGCAGTATTTTCGGTTTGCTCTGCTGACTCATTTTCTGTAGTTTGTGTATCATCTGATGATTGCTCACCCTCTGCATTTTCTTCATTAGAAGATACTTCATTTTCTTCTTGATTATTATTTTCTGTATCTTCTTCTGAAGTACTTGTTTGAACAAAAGATCTTAGTTTATTTATTCCATATGTATTTAATGCTTCAAAAGCAAAGTCTAATACAAAAACAATAAGCGCTGTAATTAATACAATAGTAATAACTGCTGTAGTATTATTTGCTAATTGCTTTGCAGTAGGCCAATTTACCTTTTTTAATTCTGTTTTAAAATCTTTGAAAAAACTCTTTTTTTCTTTTTTATTTTTTTCTTTTTTTTCTGGCTTAGCCATTTTATTTCCTCCTTAAAATAGCTTATTTTGTTTCTTTATGTGTAGTACGTTTTTTACAGAATTTACAGTACTTTGTAATTTCTAGTCTGTCTGTATTATTTCTTTTATTTTTAGATGTCATATAATTTCTTCTTTTACATTCCGTACATTCTAATGTTATATTTTCTCTTGGTCCTTTTGCAGCCATTTAAATACACCTCCGTCATTTATTTGCATTTTTAAAACGATGTGAGTATATGCCTAAAACATATACTCACATATTCTATCACAGAAAACTTCATATGTCAATTGATTTTGCTTAACTTTTGAAGATTTTTTAAAAAATACTCATTTATTTAAAGTATTTCATTTTTATATATTAAAATTATTATTTTCTAATTTTTTTCTTTTTCTTCTTTTCTACTGAGAATCCAAATTTTCCTATTTTTTTCCCTAAAGTATAGTATCCTCCATTTGCATATGCTATTAAATTGCATTTAGATATATCAAATGCACCTTTTTCATTAATATACTCGCTACTTGCATGGATTGCTAATACTTCTGCTAAAAACATATGATGACTACCAAGCTTTTTTATTTCTTTTACCTTACACTCTATTGATACAGGACTTTCTTCTATCATTGGGCATTTTACGTATTTTGCTTTTTGTTTTCCTAATTTCATTTCTTTAAATTTATCTACTTTTGAACCAGACTTTACTCCACACCAATCTGTAACATATGCTAATTTTTCACATGTTAAATTAATTACAAATTCTTTTTGCTCTTTTATTATTTCATATGAATAGCGCTCTGGTCTCACTGATATATATACCATAGCAGGATTTGTATTTATAACTCCAGTCCATGCTACAGTAATTATGTTTGATTTTTCCATAGTACCACAGCTAACTAGTACTGCTGGAATTGGATATATAAATGTTCCTGGTTTCCAAACAACTTTTTCCATTTATTACTCCTTATTTTTAAAGGCTAATTTAAAATAAAATAAAAAAAACTGGCGACAACCTATCTTCCCAGCAGGGTAACCCGCAAGTATTTTCGGCACATTAGAGCTTAACTTCTGTGTTCGG
>CANRMR010000043.1 GCA_947631785.1 uncultured Clostridia bacterium
TAGATCCATTTACTATTATAGGTATGTTTAACAAACATATTACAGATGAAAATAGAATAAAAATAATATCTAAAATTAAAGAAAAATTTAATTTAAATTCTGATGTCCCAACAGACTTTTCTGGAATACCTGTTATTAACAATCAAAGAGCATGGTTTTTTGGTGGAGAGCAGGATGATATAAAAAATTTATGGATTCTATTTGAAACTGCATTGCAGTTTTCTGATATGCCCAACAATGAAAGTTATCAAAAATTTTGTCAAATATTTGATATAGTAAAACAACAAAGATTAATAAAATGGAATATTACTATGGGATTGTTTTGGATTAGACCATATTCATACCTAAATTTAGATTCAAGAAATAGAGAATATTTAGAAAGAACAGAAAATGAATTTAAAGCTATAAGAAATCTTACAAGTTTAAAAGATGTACCAAATGCAGAAAAATATATAGAAATTATTGAAGAGTGCAAAAAAATTTTTAATATGGAAAATTCAAAGTTTAAAAATTTTATTGAGCTTTCAGATAATGCTTTCTTTTCTAATAAAAAATCAAATGCAACATTCTTAAGATGGTTTAGACCGTTATTAGAAGCATTAAAAGAATTAGGTGGAAGTGCTACTCCAAGTGAAATAAGAAAAAAGATAATAGATGATGAGAAGTTATCAGAAGAAGAAATTAATGAAGTAAGAGGAAAATCAGGAGTGAATAAATTTGCAAATGATCTTGCTTTTGCTAGAAATTATTTGGTGTATGAAGAATTAATTGATGGAAGTGAAAGAGGAATTTGGAAAATAACAGAATATGGTAGAAATATTGAAATGACGGATGAAGAAGCTTCTAGAATTTTCTTAAAATGGGTTTCAAAATTAAAGGATAAAAGGGATAGTAGTTCAAGAAGTATGAATTATTGGTTAGTAGGTGCAAGTTGGGAATCTTCAGGAGATCAAACTCAAAGATTTATTGATGAAGGCATCTGGCAAAATGGTTATGATAATAAATATGCAAGTATTGTAAATAAAATGCAACCTGGAGATAAGATTGCTATAAAAACATCTTATACAAAATCTAAAGATATACCATTTGAAAATAATGGAGAAACTGTATCTGTTATGAAAATAAAAGTTACAGGTACAGTAATAGATAATATGAATGACGGAAAAAATATAAGAGTTGACTGGGATGAACCAGAAGAACGAGAATGGTATATGTTTACTGGGAGAAATACAATATGGAATATAACCCCTAAAGATGATAAAGATGATTGGATGAAAGAGGAGTTAATTAAGTTTGTTTTTGATGGAAAAGACCAAAATTATCAGAAATTTATAAATGATCCTTATTGGGCAGATAGATATGATATAATTGTTGAAGATGAAAAAGATGATGAATTTATACCATATACAAAGGAAAAATTTTTAAAAGAAGTATTTATGAATGATGAGCAATATGAAGTAACCAAAAATACACTTATTAGAAAGAAAAATATCATTTTACAAGGCGTTCCAGGAGTTGGCAAAACTTTCTGTGCAAAAAAATTATTTTTTTCTATAATAGGGAAAAAAGATGATACAAAAATAAAAACAGTACAATTTCATCAATCTTATTCATATGAAGATTTTATACAGGGATTTAGACCTAATAAAGATGGAAAATTTGAACTAAAAAATGGTATTTTCTATAATATTGTTAAAGAGGCTCGTGAAGAATATGAAAAAGCTGAACAGGAAAATAGAAAGGCACAAGAGTATTGTATAATAATTGATGAAATAAATAGAGGTAATTTATCTAAAGTTTTTGGAGAATTAATGATGTTAATAGAATCAGATAAAAGGAAAAAAGAATGGTCATTAAAATTAACATATTCGCCAGAAGAAGAATTTTATATTCCTAAAAATTTATATATTATTGGAACTATGAATACAGCAGATAGGTCTTTAACTATGATAGATTATGCTTTAAGAAGAAGATTTTCATTTATTACTTTAAAACCTGCATTTGAAAATAAAAAATTGGAAAATTATCTTATAGATGATGAAGGCATTGATGAAGAATTTGCAACAAAAATAACTCAAATGTATATACAATTAAATAAATTTATTAAGGAAACATTTAAAAATGATAATTTTGTAATTGGACATAGTTACTTCATAAATCAATTAGATAGAGATAAACTAGAAAGTTCATATAATGAAATAGTTGAGTATGAGATAAAACCATTATTGGAAGAATATTTCTTTGGAAAAAAAGAAAAAGTCAGTGAAGCATTAGAAAAGATAAGATTATAAAGGATGAGAGCATGGAAAATAATAGAAAAGTACCTATAAAAAATATTTTATATATATTCAGTTATATTTGGGATAAAGCAGAAACCATAGATTTTGCCTTAAAAGATAATAATGATGATTTTGATAGTCCTAATATTCTAGCAAAATTATTTATAGAAAATATAAATGATATCTTAAAAATTGGAATATATAGAGAATATAAAGCACATATAGAAGAAATAAAAGGAATTAAAGGTAAAATAGATTTTAAAGAATCAATAAATAAGCTATCTTTTGAAAATGCCAAGGCAGTATGCGAATATGATAATTATGATGAAAATAATATAATAAATCAGATAATAAAAACTACAGCATATAGATTATACAAATCTGATGATATTCAAGAGACATATATAAGAGAACTTAATAATATATTATTGTATTTTAACAATGTTGATATAATTAATATAACAGAAGAATCATTTGATATACAGTTTAACAGAAATAATTATTATACATATTTTTTAATAATGATATGTAAATTAATTAATGAATGTACAATGTTATCTGAAGATGACGGAAAATATAAATTTATAAATATACTAGATGATGATAAAAAAATGGAATTAATATTTGAATTATTTATATATAAATTTTATGAAAAAGAGTTAAAAAATGAATATAAAGTATATTCACAACAGCATTTAAATTGGAAGTTGAAAAATGGAAAACAAGATATTTTGCCTTCAATGAGAATGGATACAGTTTTATATGGTAAACATATTAATAAAACAATTATAATAGATACTAAATATTATCCAGATTATATGAAAAAAAGTTTTTATAGTGAAGAAGATAAAAGAACATTAATTTCTGGTAATTTATATCAAATGAATGCATATATGAATAATATTAATACTGATAATGAACTTGTTGGAATGTTACTTTATCCCATGCCATATAGTGAAAATGTAATATCAGAAAAATATAATATAGATGTTGTTAGTAATGGTGTAGTTAAAAAAGCTATATTACAAATACAGACTATAAATTTGAATAATGAATGGAGAAAAATAAAAGAAGAATTAATTAATATTATAAAATAGAAATTTAAATAAGTATATAGAGGGAGTAAAAAAATGATATACCCTAAATTTTTAAAGGAAAATGATTTAATTGATGTTCCAGCACCATCAGATGGAGCTGATTGTGTTGAAACTAGAAACAGATATAATAATGCAAAAAGTAATTTAGAAAAAATGGGATTTACAATAAAAATGTCAGACTATATATTTAATTCAAAAAATGGAAGAAGCAGTGATGCACAATCTAGAGCAAAAGAGTTAAATAACATGTTTGAAGATAATTCAAATTGTATATTATGTGCTGCAGGTGGAGAGTTCTTGGTAGAAATTTTACCTTATGTAAATTTCGAAAAAATAGTACAAAACCCTAAATGGGTAGTAGGTTTTTCTGATCCAACAGGTATTTTATTTCCACTTACAACAAAATATGATATATCAACTATGTATGGTAATAACTTTAAAAGTTTTGGTATGAAAAAACTTTATAAAAGTTTAAAAGATAATATAGAAATTTTAAAGGGAAATTTAAACCTGCAAAGTAGTTATGAATTATTCGAAAATGAAAGATTAGAAAGGACAACAGGATTAGAAGAATATAATTTAGATAGTAAAGTATACTGGAAGACTATTGAAAATAAAAAGGTACATGTAACTGGAAGGATAATAGCTGGATGTATAGATGTAATAACAGAACTTGCAGGTACAAAATATGATGGAGTAAAGCAATTTAATGAAAAATACAAAAATGATGGCATTATTTGGTGTTTTGATAATTGTGAATTATCAAAAGAAGAATTAATAAGAACCTTGTGGAAAGTTAGTGAAATGGATTATTTTAAATATGCAAAAGCTGTCATTTTTGGAAGAAATGGTTTAGATAAATCATATTATAATTACACAATGGAAGAGACAATAAAAGATAGTGTTCTTTCAAAATATAATATTCCAATTATATATGATGTGGATATTTCTCATAAAGCACCAACAATGACAATTATAAATGGTGCAATTGCAACAGTAATTGCAGAAAATGGAAAAGGTAATATAAAATTTGAACTGAAATAGTTATTAATAAATAAAATATATAATGATAATTATTATATAAATAATAAATAAAAAAATGATAAAGTAGAAACATGATAACCTAGCAAAATAGTTGACAATTTAGGTTAAAAAGATTATAATTTATATGCAAATTTAAGAAAAAATATATAAAAAAATATCGTATGTGCGATAAAACTTAGGAGGTTTTATTATGATAAAAGACATGCAAACATTAATGGTATTTTGTAAATCAAGAGGATTTCTATATCAAGGTTCTGAAATATATGGTGGATTAGCTAATACTTGGGATTATGGACCATTAGGATGTAGATTAAAAAATAATATTAAAGATGCTTGGAGAAAAAGATATATTCAAGAAAGAGACAATAGCTATGAAATAGATGCAGCAATATTAATGCATCCTAAAACATGGGAAGCAAGTGGTCATTTAGCGTCTTTTTATGATCCTAAAGTTGACTGCAAAGAATGTAAGACAAGATTTAGAGCAGATAATTTTATTACAGATATATCTAATGGAGAAGTAAATGGTGATGCTTTAAGTTATGAACAAATGGAAGAATATATAGAAAAAAATAATGTTAAATGTCCAGTATGTGGAGCTCATAATTTTACTTCAGTTAGAAAATTTAGTCAAATGTTTGAAACATATAGAGGAACAACAGATGAAGACAAAAGTGTAATTTATTTAAGACCAGAGAATGCACAAGGAGAATACGTAAATTTTTTAAATGTTCAAAGAACTACCAGAGCAAAAGTTCCATTTAGCATTGGTCAAATAGGAAAAGCTTTTAGAAATGAAATTACGCCAGGTAATTTTAACTTTAGAACAATTGAATTTGAACAAATGGAATTCCAAACTTTTTGCAAAAAGGGAACAGATAGTGAATTTTATAATTATTTTAAAGATTTTGCTAAAAAATTCTTTATAGATTTAGGAATACAAGAAGAAAACTTAAGATATCATGACCATGAAAAACTAGCACATTATGCAAAAGAAGCTTGCGATATAGAGTATAAATTTCCATTTGGATGGGGCGAAATTAATGGAACTCATAATAGAACAGATTATGATCTTAGCAGACATCAAGAAGTTTCGGGAAAAAGTATGGAATATTTAGATCCAGAAACAAACGAAAAATATATTCCATATATTGTTGAATCAACAATAGGACCAGATAGAGTTGTACTTGCAATTTTAAGCGATGCATATAATGAAGAAAACTTAGATAATGATGAAACTAGAATTGTTTTAAAATTAAGCCCAGCAATTGCACCTTACAAAATTGCAGTACTACCATTAACGAAAAAACAAGCAGAACAGGCTAAAAACTTATATAAAGAATTATCTTATGACTTTATGTGTAGCTATGATGAAGCAGGATCAATAGGAAAAAGATATAGAAGACAAGATGAAATAGGTACTCCATATTGTATAACAGTAGATTTTGACACTGAAAATGACAATACAGTAACAATAAGAGACAGAGATACAATGAAGCAAGAAAGAATTAATATTAAAGATATTAAAGAAATTATAACAAAAAGAATGGAACAATATAAAATATAAAATAATAGTAAATAAATTTGGCACATTTTTAAATGTGTCAAATTTTATAAAAAATATACAAACAAATGTTTACAAAATAAATTAATCATGATATAATATAGGTAAATTCAAGATAGGGGGGAAAAGTGTGAGCATATATTGTTGTATAGACTTAAAAAGTTTTTATGCATCAGTTGAATGCAAAGAAAGGGGCTTAGATCCATTAAAAACAAATTTAGTAGTAGCAGATAAATCTAGAACAGAAAAAACAATATGTCTTGCAGTTAGCCCTTCACTTAAAAGCTATGGAATTTCAGGTAGAGCAAGACTATTTGAAGTAGTTCAAAAGGTAAACAATATAAATTACCAAAGAAAACTAAAAGCAAAAAATCGTGAATTTACAAATTCTTCATATGATGACATAGAACTTAAGAATAATCCAAATTTGCAGTTAGATTATATTATAGCTCCTCCACAAATGGAAAAATACATGAAATATAGTACATACATATATAGTATTTATTTAGAACATGTTTCATCAGAAGATATATACCCATATTCTATTGATGAAGTATTTATTGATATTACAAAATATTTAAAAACAGCCAAAAAAACACCTAGACAAATGGTAACTAGCATGATATATGATGTTTTAAATAAAACTGGAATAACAGCAACAGCAGGAATTGGAACTAACATGTATTTAGCCAAAATTGCAATGGATATAGGTGCAAAACATATAAAGCCAGATAAAAATGGAGTTAGAATAGCAGAGCTTGATGAAATTAAATATAGAAAATTACTATGGAATCATAGACCATTAACAGATTTTTGGAGAGTAGGAAAAGGATATGCAAAAAAGTTAGAAGAAAATAATATATTTACAATGGGGGATATAGCAAGATGTTCTGTAAAAAACGAAGAATTATTATATAAATTATTTGGAATAAATGCAGAGCTTTTAATTGACCACAGTTGGGGATATGAACCTTGTACTATGAAAGATGTAAAAGATTTCAAGCCAGAAAACAGTAGTTTAAGTTCAGGACAAGTATTACACTGTCCATATGATTATATACAAACAAAATTAATTGTAAAAGAAATGACAGATTTATTAGTATTAGATTTAGTAGAAAAGCACTTAGTAACAAATCA
>CANRMR010000044.1 GCA_947631785.1 uncultured Clostridia bacterium
ATACTTAGAAAGAACATATTATGATTTTTATAGCGAAGATAATGGATTGAATTGGAGTTGCATTGAATAAAATTAGAAAAAACGTTCCATAAGATAAATAATAAATGTTAATATGCGTTGCTTGTAGCAATGGGAGGTTTAGCATATAATCCTTTGTAAAGGAGGTAATTATTATGTTAAAAGATAATATTAAGACAATTAGAAAATCAAAAGGACTTTCTCAAGAAGAATTGGCTATAAAATTAAATGTAGTTAGACAAACAATTTCAAAATGGGAACAAGGTTTATCTGTTCCTGATTCTGAATTATTAGTTTCATTATCTGATGCTTTAGATACACCAGTTAGTACATTGCTTGGAGAAAATATTACAGAACAAAAAGAAGATTCATTAAAAGAAATAGCTGAAAAATTAGAAATAATAAATTTACAACTAGCACAGGAAAAAGAAACTAAAAGAGAAATTTGGAATTTTCTATTTCTATTTATATGTGTAATTTTAATAGTTATTTTCATTGGTCTAGTAATATTAGGAAATTCTTATATGAAATGGGATTACAATGATCAAGAATTAGCAATATTAGGAGTCGGGGTTCATAGTTTTGTATGGCTTTTTGTAAGAATAGCACCAATAGTTTTTATATGTTCAACTATAGGAATTTTTTTTACAAAAAAGAAAAAATAAACTAATGATGATGTGAAAAAACATAATTGACAAATAAACAAATTTTTTGCAATATAGATATTCTAAAATAGTAAAAGATTTTAATATTATAAAAAACTCATATTATAATAAGATAATTGTGGAATTTTATAATGTTATATGTTAGTATAAAATTGATATATATTAAAATTAAAGTTTAAAAAGATTAAATAGAATAAAGAAATATAATAAACTGAAGGGGGAGCAAATGAAAGTAAATGATATTGTAATACAAAAATCACAGCTTTTGAAAACAAAATTAAAAGAAATAATTGAAGAAAAAAATTTTGAAGATAAATTTGATGCAATAAATATAAATGGTGGCAATCCAATTACTTTTAGTGAAGAAGATAATGTAAAAGAAGGTAAACCCCAATATTCTGATGCTAATAAGCTCGGAAAAAGTGGACCTGCAGTAGCTGTTATTAGCAAAAATACAATATCAAGATATAATAGTGACCATATTGAATATCCAAAACCAATTAATTGGAAGAATTGGGAAAAATCTGGAATATTTCAAAGATGTCATATAATAGGTTATAATTTGTCTGCTAAATTTTCTGATTTTAATAATATATTTATTGGCACTCAAAACTTGAATACAAATTCCATGAAAGATATAGAGAGTGAAGTTTTAAAATTAGTTAAAAATGATGGTAGAACTATATTATATAAAGTATCACCATTATACATGTTTGAAAGGGACATTATACCTTTTGGAGTTCTTTTTGAGTATAAATCAATTGATAAGAAAGAAGAAATATGTGGATGTAAATTCTGTTATAATATTCAAAAAGATTATAAAATAAATTATTTTGATGGTAGTAATAAAAGTATTGATAATATATCAATGGAAAATGTTAATCAAGTAAAAAAGCCAGAAGTGGAATCTAAAGTTTCATCATATAAAAAAGAATATAAAAACTATTATTTGAATATAAAAACCAATGTATTTCATATAGTTTATGATGAGAAAGAAAAATGTGAGGAGCTTAAAGGTGTTCAAATAAAATACATCCAAGAAGTTACTGGTAGCAAGGATGAAGTTAAGAGTGCAAGATGTAAAATTACAGGTACAAAATTTAAAATATGTAAAAAGTGTGAAAAAATATATAATAAAAAAATACATAATAATAGAAAAAATGATGAAGAATAATGCAGAAAACCTGTGTTATTTTTTTATCCAAAATGTAGCAATTTTTTTGCTCTTATGATAAGATAAAGATAGAAGATTTAAAGGAGCATGAATAGTATGGAAAACGAGTATTTAATGAAGAAAATTGATGTTATAGATATACCAAAAGAGATTAAAGACTTACTAATACAAAATAATGTGAAAACTATAAAGGATTTATGTTCAAAATCTAAAACAGACTTAAAAAATATGTGTTTAAGTTTTTCAGAGATAAATAAAATTCAGGTTGAAGTTCAACTATTAGGATTAAATTTAAGAAAATGCGAATAGCTAATTTTAGGATGGTGTAATAATGAATTTTATAGATAATATGACCAATGAGAAATTATTTGAGTTTGTGGAAAAGTACATAGTAGATAAAATAACCCAAAATTCAAAAATAGTAAGGTATTCTTATTATGAGTTAAAGGTAAAATTAGCTCTTAATGAAAGAGTGTTAGATAAATTTCTTAAATATAGTAAAATAATTTTAGATGGATTAGGTTATCAAGTATTTTTCACAGGTGCAAGGTTTAAATTTGAAAATGCAGACCGAGTGGTTGAAAGTAATGAGTTTATGATTGCGATAAAACAAGAAAACGAAGATTGTTAAATAAGAAAATATAATTTTATTAATTATTCATTTTAACATCATTAAACAACGTTACCATCTTTAAGTAAAATGAAGTATGTTACATTAATACATGCTTTGAATCTTCCCTGTAAATTAGAAACAACAGGAGATTGGCATTGTAGCGCTCTTCAATGGAAGAAACCAAATATTCTAGAATCAGATGAATCTATTTGGAAAGATTACGGAATTGAAAAAAATAAAGAAATTCCAAAACATAAAAGAACTAAATATAATGTCGCAAATCATATTAGAGCATTATTAGATTTGTTATATATGGGAAATTTTACTGTCGCTCAAGGTATGAATAAAGATTTTATATGTAATTCAAAATATGATAAAGAAATATTTGATAAAGTTATTAGGATGAAAGACCTACCACACTGGGACAAAATAGATAGATTTATGACAAAAGAATATTTAAAAAAATGGGTGAATTGCAAGAAGAGAGCTTTGGTTTATGAAGGAGTATAATGATTGGAGAGATAGACATTTTGAAGAAATTCAAGAAGATGAGGAAGACAAAGAAGAACAAGAATAAAAAAATTAAATAATGAAAAAGTTAGTTTGAACTGGCTTTTTTATTATCCAAAAAAGCAGAAAAGTAGAAATGTTTTATGAACAAATACAACAATACAACTAAAATAAATATAAAAAACTTACAAAATCCTTACATTTTTAATCTAGTCAAAACAACATAAATAATATATAATAAAACGAATAATATATTAACAAGAAGGTCAAAAATGAAAAAAATTTTAGTAGTTGAAGATGAAAAAAATATATCAAGATTAATTTGCGATACATTAAATTTAGGTGGATATGAATATGATGTATCATATGATGGAGAAGAAGCTATAAAGAAAATTATGGAAAAACTGTATAGTTTAATATTGCTAGATATAATGTTGCCAAAATTAGATGGATTTGAGGTTATGAAAAGAGTAAAAGATACAAAGACTCCAATCATATTTCTATCAGCAAAGAATGATATATCATCAATAGTAAAAGGGTTAAAAGATGGCGGACAAGATTATATAACAAAACCATTTGAACCACTCGAATTACTCGCAAGGATTGAATTAAGAATTAATAATAATTCAAAAGAAAACTTAGTATATAAAAATATAATTGTAAATGTTGAAGAGAGAAACGTTTATAAAGAAAGTGAGAAAGTTCGGACTAGCACCAAAAGAATACGAATTATTATTACTATTATTAAAAAATATTGGAATAGCACTTTCAAGAGATACAATTTTAGATAAGGTTTGGGGAATAGAAGAAGAAATAGAAACAAGAACAGTAGATTATCATATTCAACAAATACGAAAAAAGTTAGATTTAAAAAATGAGATTAAAACTATAAATAAAGTAGGATACAGATTAGAGAAAGAATAGGAAGTAATATGAAATTTAGATACAAAATATTTCTTATATCATTTATGTTTGTAACTATTAGCATAAATTTGATAGGAATAATAATTATAAATAATACTTATAAAACACAAATTAATAGCAAAATAGAAAATAATATTGATAAGATTAAGGATATAGGCAATATAGTAAGTTTTTACAATATGAGTGATATTAATAGTAATCTATTTAACAAAGATGATACATATTATGAAATATCAAATAATGAAAATATTATTTTTACAAATCTAACATTCGATAAGAGTGGAATAGAAGAAAAAATAACACCTGTAGAAAATGAAATAAAAGCTATGATTTCAAATGAAAAGATTTTTGTGTCAACAAAAATAAACAATTACAATATTATTATTGCAGAAGATATAAAAGAAATATATATAAACAGAGATGAACAAATACAATTTTTTATAAAAGTAAGTATGATATTTTCATTTACTATTGCATTTAGTTTATATGTGGTAATATTCCTACTTACAAGAAGAATAAACAAATTAGATAAGGCTTTAAAACAAATTCAAGATGGAAATTATTCTACTAGAGTAAAAAATCTTGGAGAAGACGAAATAGGAAACCTAGCTACATCTTTTAACCAAATGGCAACTTCAATTTGTGACAACATAAATGAAATTCAAAGAGTATCAGAAAATAGAAAGAATTTTATTAATGATATTACACACGAGATTAGAACACCGATAACATCAATTATTGGGTATTCAAGTTTGATAAAAAGTGGCAAAGTTAGAGATAGTAAAACTATAATTGAGTATAATAATATGATCTATGAGGAAGGAAATTACTTAAATTTAATTTCTCAAAAGTTAATGGATATAGTTTTATTAGACAACAAGACTATTGAATTAGAATTAGTCAATATTTCAGATATATTAAATAAAATTATAGAAAGCAAATCAAAGAGTTCGTTTGATATTCTATTTAAATCAAACATTGAGAAAAATATTAATATACAGAGCGATAAAGTTTTGCTTCAATCTTTAATAGTTAATATCATAAATAATTCAATTACAGCATGTAAAGATAAAGAAGATAAAATTATAATAATCAAATTAGAAAAAATAGATGAAAAGCAAGTTATATTAGAGATAAGAGATAATGGAATAGGTATGTCTGAAGAACAGTTAAAAAAAGTAAAAGAACCATTTTACACCTTAAATAAAAGTAGAAACAGAAAAGTATCAGGAATGGGATTAGGACTACCATTATGTGTCAAAATTTGTGATGTATTAAATGCAGAAATGAATATAAAAAGTAAAATTGGAGAGGAAACAAGTGTTGAAATTAATTTTAAAATATAAAGGTATAATTAAATTCATTAGTGTTTTATTAATAATTTTAATGATGGAATTTATTTTATATAAAAACATAGATAAAGTTATACAAAATGATGATGGGGTGTTATATCATTATTCAAATGAATCCAAAGATGAAAATGTAGAATTAATTTTCAGAATGCACGAATTAGTAATGACTGGAAGTAAATTTAGAGAATTAAATGATAGTGAAATAGACAATATAAAAAACAATGAAGTTATATATCTAATTATAAAAAAAGTATTTGACGGATATAGAGATGAGGAACTAATAGATGTACTAAAAGCATTTACATATACAGAAGATTTGGAAAATACTATATATGGCAACTTAAAGGTAATAAATGTTAGATATGATTATGGAACTCATTATAAAGCTCAATATGATGATGGAACAATTTTAAATATAGTATATTCAGAAGATATGAATAAAATATATTATTGCAATGAAGCAGTACGACTATCGCTTGAACCACAGTCGTATGATATAGAAAGTGTTGTTGAAGAAGAAAGTGTAGATCAAGATATAGTAGATAAAGAGAAAATAAAAATAGTAGATAAGGTAACGGAGAGTCTTTCAGAAATAACTAATAAATATGAATTCAATCCAGATACTATTATAAATAAAGGAATATATTATATTCTTAAAGATACGAGCAATGATATAACAGTATATTATAGTTATAAGAATAATATTATTTGGGGATTTTATATTGGATTTGAAAAATAGTTGTAATCATATTAATGATTGCAGCTTTTTTTAGATATAAATTTTTATATACAATCATCCTTACAATAAACTTACAAAAGTTTTACAGTTTTATGGGGATTCTAATTTTTTATAAATATACAATTTAGGTAAATATGGTAAGAAAGGAATTAAAGTATATGTATAAAAGATATTCCCAAAAAAAGAAGAAGATTAATAAAATGAAAGTATTTTCTGTTTTTATTATAGTAATGATTATTGTAGTATCTATAATAAAAAATATAAATCGTAATTATATTATGACTATTGTTGATGATAGAAAAGAAAATATAGAAACAATGAAAAATGGTACAGAAATAGAAGAAACTATACAAGAGGATAAATACATAACAGCTTCACTTGTTTCTAAAAAAGAGTACCCAGATGAATGGCTAGAAGATTTCAATAAAAAGATTATAGAACTGCAAAAAGAATTTCCAAGTGGTACATATTGGAATCATGCAGGAAGTATGCAAGATGGTAATAGTGTAACTAATACGCCTTGCAATCATTCAAAAGATGGAGAATTGTATTGCAATTCATATCATGGAAATTCAGACAATGCTTATGATAAAAAGATGACAAGTGTTCAATGTTTAGGTTTTGCTAGTATGTTAAGTGATAAAGTATTTGGTACAGATGCAGAAGCTACAAGATTTGAAAATTATGATGATATTAGAATAGGAGATCAAGCTAGAATTAATAATAATTCTCATACAGTTTTTATTATAGATAAAACAGATGATTATGTTGTGGTTGCTGAATGCAATGCTGATTACAAAACTTGTATTATTAATTGGGGAAGAAAGATACCACGAGAAAAATTAAAGGGGTGGTATATTACTCGTTGGAAATAGGTTGAGTGAATTCAGTTATTGATAATTGCTTATTGTTGTGATAGTATGTAACTACAAAATAGTAATTTAGAAAGGAAAATTTTTTATGCGAAAATATGTACGTGTAATGGATGGAACAAAAAGTAATATTAAGAT
>CANRMR010000045.1 GCA_947631785.1 uncultured Clostridia bacterium
TTAAATCTTAATTTAGGAACATTCATTTTCTCACCACTTTTCTAGTCCTTAAGTTTGATACTTAGTGAAAAATGAATTTTTTATTCTTCCTTTATAATATTTACTATGAAAGGAGGAATTAATGATGATTTTAAAGAAAAAAATACTTTATAGTGATTGGATATATGATTGGCTTATTGAAAAAAAAGATTATATTAAGGAATCAACTTATGCAAATTATTCTAATAGCATTTTTAATCATATAATCCCTAAACTAGGTAGTTATTACTTACCTGATCTTAATCATAAGATAATTCAAGACTTCTTAATTGAATTATTTAAAAATGGGAAGAAAAAAGGGGATGGTGGATTATCGGAAAAAACAATAAAAGATATAACAATCATTATTAAAGGTAGTTTAAAAAAAGCTATCAACGAAGATAAATTAAAGCATATTGAATTAACATTTAATTATCCAAAATCTAATAATGAAAAGAAGATTTATGTTTTAACAAAACATGAGCAAAACAAGTTAAGAGATTATGTTTTAGAAAATTTATCAAATAGAAGTATTGGTATTTTGATTTGTCTATATTCAGGAATTAGAATTGGTGAATTATGTGCTTTAAGGTGGGAAGACATAGATTTTAAAAAAGGAATTTTAACTATAAATAAAACAATTCAAAGAATATATGTTAAAGGTAAAGAAAAAAATATCTCTAAAGTAATTATAACAACACCAAAGACAAAAAATGCTAATAGAGAAATACCTATTAACAAAAACTTTTTAGGAATATTAAAGCAATTAAAAAGTACAAATAATGATTATATTTTAACAGGAAATAATAAATTTATAGAACCTAGAACTTATCGTAAATATTTTAATAAAGTGTTAAAATTAACAAAGATTAAACATTTTAATTTTCATTCATTAAGACACACTTTTGCAACTAATTGTATATCACTAGGAATTGATTATAAAACCGTTAGTGAATTACTAGGTCATGCAAATGTAAATATCACATTAAATCTTTATGTTCATCCAAGATTATCTCAAAAGAAGAAATGTATTGATTTAATATGTAAAGATATTCAAGAGAAAGTTACCATATAAACTTTTTCTTTTTTTAATAACAATATAGGAAATTGTTAAAAATAATGGTACAATTATATTGTAAGATTTGGTATCTTTTTATCAAACTTAAGGACTAGAAAAGTGGTGTGAAAATGAATGTTCCTAAATTAAGATTTAAAGAATTTAATGATGAGTGGAAAAAAGATTTTTTAAACAATAATGCTATTTTTTTACAGGGATTAACTTATAAACCAAATGATGTTTCAAATAAAGGTATAATAGTTTTAAGATCATCCAATATACAAAACTCAATGATAGATTATAATGATATAGTGAAAGTTAATATAGATATATCTCCAAAATTAAGAATAAGAGAAAATGATATTTTAATGTGTGTTAGAAATGGAAGTAAAAATTTAGTGGGAAAGACAGCTTGGCTAAGTAATAATGAAGAAAAATGTACATGGGGTGCATTTATGAATGTTATTAGACCATTAAAAAGAAATAAGTTCATATATTATTATTTAAATTCTAATTATTTTTATAATTATATTTGGAAAGATTTAGGAACAGCTACAGTTAATCAAATAACATTAAAAACATTAAATGATTGCAAACTCTTTTTACCAATAGAAGAAGAACAAGAAAAGATAGGAACTTTCTTATCATTATTAGATAAAAAAATAGAACTTCAATCTAAGAAAATAGAAGCCCTTAAGTTATATAAAAAAGGACTATTTTCTAACATAACATACGATACTATGCAAAAATTTAAATTAGAAGATATTTTACAAGAACAAAATGAAAAAAGCACAGTAATAAATCAATATGATATTTTATCTTCCACAGCGAATGGGTTATTTTTACAAAGTGATTATTTTAATAAACAGGCTGCTAGTGAAAATAATATTGGTTACAAAATATTAAAAAGAAATCAATTAGTATTGAGTCCTCAAAATCTGTGGATGGGAAATATCAACATTAATGACAAGTACGATATTGGGATTGTTTCTCCTTCATACAAAATTTTTAATATTAATACCTCTATTGTAAATATACAATATTTTAACAATTTGATCCATACTCCTAGAGCTTTATATGAATATATGATATCTTCTGAACAAGGTGCAAGTATTGTTAGAAGAAATTTAAATATGGATTTATTCAATTCTACAATTATTAAGCTTCCACCAATTAATATACAAAATAAAATAGGAAAAAATATCTATTTATTTAATAGATTAACTGAGCTTGAATCTAATAAGTTAAATAAATTGCAGAAACTAAAAAAAGGACTTATGCAAAATATGTTTGTATAGTCCTTTTCGTTTTATATCTCGTCTAATCCTAATTCTTTTAAGTAAACATTAAGTTCTTTATCGACTTCTGCTATTTGTTTATCAATTTCTTTTAAATCTTGTTGTACTGCTTTTATATCAATTTCTTCTTCCTCTTCAAATGTATCAACATATCTAGGAATATTTAAATTGTAATCATTTTCTTCTATTTCAGATAAAGAAGCAATATGACAGTATTTTTCTATTTCTACTCTATCAGTATAAGTTTTAATGATTTTATCAACATCTTGATCCCTTAATCTACTTTGATTTTTACCAGGTTCAAAATCTTTAGATGCATCAATGAATATAATATTTTCTTCATTTTCTCTACATTTTTTAAATACTAATATACATGTTGGTATACTAGTACCATAGAATATATTTGCAGGTAATCCTATAACTGCATCTAAGTAGTTTTTATCCTTAATAAGATATTTCCTTATTATTCCTTCTGATGCTCCTCTAAACAATATTCCATGTGGTAATACTACAGCCATTGTTCCATTATCAGATAATTGATAAATCATATGCTGAATAAAAGCAAAGTCTGCCTTTGATTTGGGTGCTAGTTTACCATATGCACTGAATCTTTCATCTTCTAAGAATTTAGGATCAGCACTCCAATTTTGAGAATATGGTGGATTGGCAACTACTGCATCAAATTTCATATCAATATGTCTAGGTCGTTCTAATGTATCATCATTTTTTATATTAAAGTGTCTAAATGAAACACCATGTAATAACATATTCATTCGTGCTAAGTTGTATGTAGTAGAATTAAACTCTTGTCCATAATAAGATACTACTTTAGTTTCTTTACCTACTCTTAATAGTAAAGAACCTGATCCACAAGTAGGATCATACACAGATTGCAGTTTAGATTTATTTATAGTAACTAATTTTGCAAGTATTCTTGAAACTTGTTGTGGAGTATAAAATTCTCCCGCTTTTTTACCAGCTGATGCTGCAAAGTTAGATATTAAATATTCATAAGCATCACCTAAAACATCAATTTCAGCATTTTCATGATGAAAATCAATATCATTAATCTTTAACATGATTGTTGATATTAATTTAGTTCTATCTGCTTCACCTCTACCAAGTTTAGAGTTATTCAAATCCATATCTTCAAAAAGATTCTCAAAGTCATCTTCGGATTCGTTTCCTAAAGTGGATTCTGATATTGAATTAATTGCTTTCTGTAACATTGATATATCAAACTTACCAGTTTTTATTTTATCTATTAAAGTACTCCACAAATAATCTGGTTCTATAAAATACCCTATATTTTCATCTTCAATTAAATCGCTTTTAAAATCTTCAACTCTATCTTTATCATCAAACATATCAACATACTTTTTTGTATTTCTAAGCATTGTGTTTTCTACATAGTTAACTAAGTTTTCAGATAAATACCTATAAAATATTAATCCTAAAATATAATTTTTAAAATCATTAGCATCCATATTACCTCTTAACGTATTGGCAATACTCCACAATTGTTTTTGAAGTTCTGCTTGCTGTGATTGTTGCTTTTCTTCTCTAGACATATGTACCTCCTACATGAATTTCTTTAAAATATTTTTAATAAATTCTTTTATGTTATTTTTAATAGTTCTTCTTTCCCAATAATCATCTATTTCTATCGAATCATTTATTTCCTTATCTGGGAATATTCCACTATACTCATATTCATCAATAATTTGTTTTAATCTATCAATATTAATATCATTATTACTAGCAAATTTTTCTATTTCTTTTTCTCTTTCTTTATTCATATGATTATCTAATGCTTCATCAATAGAATCGTCTTCCTTTAAAGTTGGTAATATTGAAGTCAAGAAACTTTTGATTAAATCTGCTTTTAAGAATAATTCATCATCTGTAATATTTACTAATTTACTTTGAATATCAATAATATCTTTTTGTTTTTGTTCTTCATTTGATAAATCAACATTTCTAATTAAATTTAAGATGTATGAAACATTAATCTTATCCGTTTGAATTAATTCTAATGAGAATGATACATCATTTAATATTGAGCTTTTTTCTTTATCATTTGAAAGTTTTCTGTATAATTCATAATATTTACTTTTATAGTCCTTAAATATTTGAGTATTGATTAAAACTCCACAAGTATCTAAATCAAATTGATTAAATGTTTTTAAACTAACTAAAACTTTTGCCAATTCTCTAAACGCTACTATAAACTCTTTAATATCTTCTTCACTTTCGAGTGAATCAACGCTTTCTACTACTGGTGTAATACTAAGTAATCTATCAATACACACTTTTAGTTTTTCTAAGTATGTTTCATATGGTGCCATTATTACAGTATCTATACTATCTGTTTGCGAAAATAATTTAACTGCTTCATCTACTCTTGTTTTAGTAGTTCTATAGCAAACTATATTACCGAACGGTTTCGTTTCTGTTTCAACCCTATTTGTTCTTGAAAAAGCTTGAATCAAATCATGATATTTCAAACTCTTATCAACATATAAAGTATTTAATCTTTTAGCATCAAATCCTGTTAATAACATATTAACAACTATAACTATGTCTATTTCAGTATTTTTAATTTTCTTACATATATCTCTAAAATATCCATCAAAATTATTAGAAGAAAAATTAGTATTATACATAATATTATAATCACTAATAATTCTATCTAAAGACTCTCTAGAATGTTCCACATCACCATCTAAGTCTTCATTTGCACCATAAGTAAATATAGCACCTATTTTTAAATCATGATTAATTGTTTTAAAAGCATCATAATATTTAACTAATTGTGGAATGGATGATACTGTAAATAGAGCATTATATTTTTTATCACGAGTTTTGATATTATGATGCTTAATAATATCATTCGCTATTAAGATAATTCTTTCATCAGCCATAAATACTTCTTCAGTATCTATTCCTTCTACCATAATATTCTCTTCTAATTCTCTTGAATTTAATTCAACGAATTTCATATAATCAACTGAAAATCCTAATACATTTTCATCTTTAATAGCATCTTTGATTAAATATGTATGTAAACATTTTTCAAATATATCTGCTGTACTTCTTCCATCTTGTGATGGATTTTCTTTGAATCTAGGTGTTCCAGTAAATCCAAAGTATTGTGCTTTTGTAAATGTTTTAGATATTTGTCTATGCATTTCACCGAATTGACTTCGATGACATTCATCAATTATAAATACCGTTTTTAAATCTTTATATTTTGCCATTACATCAGCATATTTTGAATTAGAACAAGCATTTGCCATTTTTTGAATAGTAGTTATTATAAGTGGCTTGGAACTGTCCTTTATTTGTTTAATTAATTTATCTGTCTGATTTGTCATATCAACACAGCCTGGATCAAACTTATTAAATTCATCTAATGTTTGTTTATCTAAGTCTTTTCTATCTACTAAGAAGAAGACTTGTTTAATAGATGGCTCTAATGCTAATATTTGACTTGTTTTAAATGATGTAATAGTTTTACCAGAGCCAGTTGTATGCCAAATGTATCCATTATTGCTAGTGTCTAATGCACGAGATACTATATTTTCAACAGCATAAACTTGATAAGGTCTCATAACCATTAAAGTTTTATCTGTCTTATTTATAATCATATATCTAGCTATCATTTTACCAATATTACATCTGTCTAAGAAGAATACACAAAATTGTTCTAAATTAGTAATTCTATTATTATCCACATCAGTCCAATAAAAAGTAAATCCATAATTTAATTCTTGATCTCCATTAGCAAAATATTTTGTATCTACTCCATTGCTAATAACAAATAATTGAATATATTTATAAAGTCCTGTATAAGAATGTCTTTTATATCTTTTAATTTGATTAAAAGCTTCTTTCATATCATTTCCTCTTCTTTTAAGTTCAATTTGTACAAGAGGAAGTCCATTTATCAGAATAGTAACATCATATCTATTAACATATTTGCCTTCAACAGTAGTTTGATGTGTAACTTGAAAAATATTCTTACACCAATCATTTCTATTAAATAATTCAATATATACTTTAGAGCCATCATCTCTTTCAATAAATTGTTTTTGCCTTAATTCGATTGCACTCTGATAGACACCTTTTCCAGATATTTTTACCATTAATTTTTCGAATTCTTTATCAGATAGTGGCCTATTTTTTAATTCAATTTTATTATGTTTATTAACTTGTTCTCTAAAATTATTTTCTAAATCTTTAACATCGTTTATTTGTACTTTTTCATAGCCTTGTTTAACAAGTTGATCAATCATTCTATTTTCTAATCTTGCTTCACTTTCATAAACTCCCATACTACACCTCTAAAAAACTTATAATAAAATTATAACACGAAAAATAACAATTTTTAATTTTTGATAATAAAGCAGCTAAAAAGAGCAAACTTAAATAAATATTTCTTCGCAAAGTTTTTTTGATATAATAAAAACATAATAAGGTGGT
>CANRMR010000046.1 GCA_947631785.1 uncultured Clostridia bacterium
ATGAAAAAAGAACTGTTAAAAACAATTCTTAATTCTAATTTATTTTTCTTTTTTAAATGCAACTGATAGATATGCAATTGTTGCTCCAAGTAGTATAAAAAGCCATATAACATATTTTGAGTATGTAATGCAGGTACAAAGAAGTATAGTAGAATAAATATTACTGCAAATACTGCACACCAAATAGCATCACTAAATTTTTTCATAGCTAAAAACTCCTTCCATAAAAATTTTATCATTATCATTTTTATTAGTCAATTATTTAATTTAATACTAAAGCTTTATTTAAGGCTTTTTCTATTAATTTTTTTGAGCATTTTAATAAAACTTCTTTATGAGCTTTGACATCGGCTCCTTCTATATCTCTGGCAAATTTATAATTATATTCTGGATTTTTACTTGCAATTATAACTTTTCCATGGGCTAGAACATCGGCTCCTTCTATATCTCTGGCAAATGTATAATTAGATTCTAAATCTTTACTTTCAATTACGACCATTTCATGGGCTTTGACATCGGCTCCAATGACACCTCCTGCAAAAACTTTATTCCATCCTGCATTTTTACTTTCAATTATAACTTTTCCATGGGCTAATACATCTGCTCTGGTTACATCACGAGCAAATAAATAATTATATGATAAGTCTTTACTTTCAATTATAACCTTAGCATGTTCTAGAGTATCAGCCCTTTCAAAAGCACTTGCAAATCTATAATTATATAATAAGTTTTTACTTTCAATTACAGCTTTGCCATGAGCTTCAATATCGGCTCCTTTAAAATTCACAGCAAAGTTATAATTATATTCTGGATCTTTACTTGCAATTATAACCTTACCATGAGCCCTTATATCTGCTCCTTCAATATCTCTGGCAAATTTATAATTATACTCTAAGTCTTTACTTTCAATTATGGCTTTTCCATGGGCTAATACATCTGCTCTTGCAAAATTTTTGGCAAAAGTATAATTATATTCTGGAATTTTACTTGCAATTATAACCTTACCATGAGCCCTTATATCTGCTCCTTTAACATCTCTTGCAAAGTTATAATTATCTTCTAAATTTCCATTTGCAATTATAACTTTTCCGTGGGCTAAAACATCTGCTCCTTTAACATCACGAGCAAATATATAATTATATCTTGAATTTTTATTTGCAATTACAACTTTTCCATGAGCTAAAACATCTGCTCCTTTAACATCACGAGCAAACATATAATTATAACTTGAATCTTTACTTTCAATTATAACCTTACCATGGGCTAAAACATCGGCTTCTTTAAAACTTTTGGCAAATTCATAATTCAAATTTAAGTCTTTGCTTTTAATTACAACTTTTCCATGAGCTTGGACGTCTGCTCCTTTAATATTTTCAACAAATCTATAATTATATTCTGGGTCTTTAGTTGCAATTATAATTTTTCCATGGGCTTTGACATCGGCTCCTATAACATTTCCAGCAAATTTATAATTATACTCTGAATCTTTACTTTTAATAATAACATTACCATGAGCTAAAACATCTGCTCCTTCAATATCTCTTGCAAATAAATAATTATAATCTAAATAATTATAATAAGAACTCCCACCAACAAATTTTCCTTTGTCGTTAATTATAGCATTACCATGGGCTTTGATATCTGCTCCAATGATATCTCTAGCAAATTTATAGTTATATTCTAGATTTTTACTTTCAATAACAGCTTTACCATGGGCTAAAACATCTGCTCCTTTAACATCTTTAGCAAATTTATAATTCCAGTATTTATCTTTACTTTCAATTATTGCCTTACCATGGGCTAAAACATCTGCATCTTTAAAATTTTTGGCAAATTCATAATTATATTCTAGGTTTCCTCTTGCAATTATAACTTTTCCATGAGCTTTTACATCTGCTCCTTTAACATCTCTTGCAAAGTTATAATTATCTTCTAAATTTCCATTTGCAATTACAACTTTTCCATGAGCTAAAACATCTGCTCCTTTAACATTTTTAGCAAATTTATAATTCCATTCTAAATCTTTACTTTCGATTATAACCTTACCATGAGCTAAAACATCTGCTCCTTTAACATTTTTAGCAAATTTATAATTCCATTCTAAATCTTTACTTTCGATTATAGCCTTACCATGGGCTAAAACGTCTGCTCCTTTAACATCTCTAGCAAATTTATAATTCCAGTATGGTTTTTTACTTTCGATTATTACCTTACCATGGGCTAAAACATCGGCATTTTTATTTGTTTTGGCAAATTCATAATTCTTTTCTAGATTTTTACTTTCAATTATAGTCTTTCCATCAGCTTTTTTATTTTCTGATAAATTAATATTCTGCATAATTTCACTCCTTTTTCTTATTATACTAACATGCATTTTTATATTGACATTTACAAATTTATAATGTTCTTGATATTCCGCTGTTAATACTTTGATTAAATTGAGAACTTTTATTTTGATTATTCACAATTTTTTTATACTTTTCTTCTTGTAATGTTCGTTTTAGGGTTACTAAATTTGATTCTTTTTCTTGAATTTGTTTTACTCTTTCATTAGCTTTTATTTTTTCTAACTCAGCTAAAAGCATTTCCTTATTTACATTTTTTATATCTTTAGCAAATAGAGAAATATATCTAACATCTTTTATTGCAATTATTGCATTTGTTAATTTTTCTAAATTTGCACCTTTTATATCTTTAGCAAATCTGTAAATATATTCACCATATTGTGTTTCTATAATACCATCTGTTAATTTTTCTAAATTTGCACTTTTTATATCCATAGCAAATAAATATATACAGCTTGCATTGTTTGTTCTAATAACTGCATTTGTTAATTCTTCTATATTTGCTCCTTCTATATCTTTAGCAAATTTATAAATATAATTTCCATCTTCGGTCTCAATAATTGTATCAGTAATTTTTTTTAAATTTGCGCCTTCTACATTTTTAATAAATAAATTAATATAGTAAGTATTTTTAGTTTCAATAATTGCCTTAGTTAATTTTTCTAAATTTAAACCTTCTACATTTTTAGCAAATAAATATATTGTTTCAGCATTTTTAGTTTCTATAATTGTATCAGTAATTTTTTCTAAATTTGCACCTTTTATATTTTTAGCAAATAAATATATATATTCTCCATCTTGAGTTTTTACAATTGCATTAGTCAATTTTTCTAAATTTACTCCTTTTATATTTTTTGCAAATTCATAAATATATTTAGGCATTTCACTATTTATAACTGCTTTCATTCCTTTTCCTTTGTCAATAGCCCCTAGTTCTACTTGCTTTAAAAATTCCTCAAAATTTCCATGTAATAATAAATCAATATTAATATTCATAAAATTCCTTTCTTTCGTTTTTCGGTATATACTATACATAAAATATTTATTTTTGTCAATATATCAATTTTTTTCATAAAATAAAATTGAAAGTAGTTTTATTTTGTTAATTTAAAAACATACTTACATAATTAAAAGCCAATATAAACTTGTAGTTATTTTAATTTCTTTTAGGAAAAATTCTTCTCATTAGTTTTTGTATTCCTTTTTCATTTTTTTGAACGTAAACTGCATTTTCTGTTATTATTTTCACGATAAAAACCTCCCGCTGGTTATATATTATTGCAAAAATTTGAAATTTTTCAACAAATATTAATTTAAACTAAAAATCTAAAAAATATGAAGTTTGATTTGTAGGTTAGTCTATGAAAGAATTGATATAAATTCTTATAAGTTTTATATATATGAATATTTTAGATAGCATTGATACTGCATTAATAATTTAATTAGTACTTATGCAATTGTAGTAAAAATGATAAAATTAACCCAATAAAAAAAGAATTATTTATTCCTAATTCTCTTAATTAAATAAATATTCCTAATTATTTAAGCTTTAGATTATTTTGAGTTAATTTTTTTTGATATTCTTCAACAGGTGATGTTTGACTTTTTACAAAATCATAAAAATCATATGGTGTATCAAAATTAAAAGGCAATAATGAGGCATTTAATGTTTCAAAACTAGTTTGAATATCATCAGCTATAATACTTTTAACTGGAATATAATGTCCATATCCACCACCACAAATGGTTGCTAAAACTTGGTTATTAGATAATTTATAGAAATGCAATGTATAGCCTTGCTCTATAACTTTATCAATTAAAGTATTATCATACCAAATTCTATCGTCCGTAATATTTGCTGTCTCATCAATAATCTTGTTAGAGGCTGTATTAAGAGCAGATAAAACATTGCCATTTTCAGAATAAGAAATTAATTTTTCTTTACCAGTCTCTATATCTTTTTTTTCTACTCTAACTACCGGATATCTCATTGAACAGCTAAAAACTTTAATATAGCAACCATCATTTAATGATTTTTCTAATCCTTTAAAATAAATACGTTCCATATTTTCTGATAAATTAATATTCTGCATAATTTCACTCCTTTTTTATAAGCAATTAATATACTAGCACACTTTTTTTCACTTGTAAATAAATTGGATTTAAAATTGAATTTGAAAGG
>CANRMR010000047.1 GCA_947631785.1 uncultured Clostridia bacterium
CAGGAGATTCTATTGTTTTGCAAATCTGTTCACTCGTTCCATTGCGAGGTACGAGCAATTTAGTACTATGGTTATGACCAATGAAACCAATGTGATTGCTGCTGGCTCTTGGGCACGGTGCCCCGTGCCACTACGGGTGTTTTGGTTTATATTTGTGAAATTTGGGCAGACAGGGGCGTCTGCCCCTACATGTGTTGAATATGCATTTATTTGTTGTTTGTTTTCTTTGTTTTTCATTCTTTTGTTTTCCTCCGTTTCTTTTTTCTTTTTTTAATTTATATTGTTCTTATTTTTATATAATCTTAACACAAACCGGTGGTATATTGCAACATTTTTATTTTATTTTTTTGTTAGTATTTTATTTAAGTAAATTTGCCTGTTAGAAAACATTGTGTTTTTTATGCTACTTTTGTCCTTTTAGGGAGGTTTTTATGGAAAAAGATATTTATTACCTTGTTGGTCAGAATATTAAAAAGCAAAGAAAATTAAAAGGTTTTACTCAACTAGAACTTGCGAATAAAACCTTTTTTAGTTATGAATTTATTAGAAAAATTGAATCTAAAAGTGCTTGTAGAAATACTTTTTCTTTAGATACTGTTAGCAAAATTGCAGCTGCTCTTGATATAAATGTACAAATTTTGTTTGAACCTTTAGAAGAAGATTCAATTGCTTAGGCTTAATTTTTCTATTACATTATTTAATGTTTCTGTATCTTGTATATTTAGCACTGTTACTTCTTTGTTTATCTTTTTGATAAATCCTGATAATACTTTTCCTGGTCCTATTTCTATAAATGTGTCTACCCCTTGATTTATCATATTTTTTATTGAATCTGAAAAACGAACTGGTGAAATTACATGTTTTGCTAGTATTTCTTTTATGTTATCATTTTTATCATATTCTTTTGCATCTATGTTCTTAATTACTTTTTTGTTAGGATTATTTATAGTTATTTTTTCTAGTTCTTTTTTTAATTTTTCTGACGCTACTTTTAATTTTTCTGTATGAAATGGTCCGCTTGTTTTTAACTCTATGGCTCTTTTTGCACCTAATTTTTTTGCCTCTTCCATTGCACAATATACGGCTTCTTTTTCTCCTGAAATTGCAACTTGACCTGGACAGTTATAATTTGCTGGGACTACAAAACCTACCTCTTTTGCAAGTGTACATGCTTTTTCTACTTTTTCATCTTCTAGTCCAATTATAGCTGCCATTGCCCAGTTTCCACTTGGCACATTTTCTCCGCATTAATTCTCCTCTTTTTTGGACAATTTTTAGTCCATCTTCTAAACTAAATGCTTTGCTATATGTTAAAGCAGTGTATTCACCTAAACTTAACCCTGCTAAAATTTCTGCTTCTATATTTTTTTCTTTTAATATTTCTAATATTCCTAAACTCATTAAAAATATTGCAATTTGCGTATTTTTTGTTTGAGACAGTTCTTCTTCTGATGAATAAAATGTTAGCTTCTTTACATCTATTCCTAAAATTTCTTCTGTTTTTTTATATAAATTTTTTACTACATCATAGCTTTCATATAAATCTTTTCCCATTCCAACAAATTGTGCTCCTTGTCCTGGAAATACAAATCCTAATTTCATTTTTTATCCTCTTTTCTTAATTTATTTTAAAATTCTAATAGAATACTACCAAGGTTTAATCCTCCGCCATACCCAATTAAAACTATTTTATCATTTTCTTTTATTTTGTTACTTTTAGTTAGCTCTTCTAATGCAATTGGAATACTGGCATTAAAGGTATTTCCTATTTTTTGTATGTTTATATATATTTTTTCTTTTTTGATATTTAATTTTTTTGCCATGTTTTCTATTATTCTAAGGTTTGATTGATGTGGAACAATATATTTTATATCTTCTATAGAAGTATTACTTTTTTCCAATAATTTTTGAATATTTTCTACTGTTTTTGTAATACCAAATTTGTATATTTCTTTTCCATTCATATATAAACTTGAATTACTATCACATTTTAAAATTTCACCCTCTTGCCCAAAACTTTCTATATTTTTTTCATATATTTTTTCTTTTGACGCTTTTCCAATTAAGGTTGCTCCTGCTCCATCTCCTAATAAAATTTTAGTACCTATATCTTTATCATCTATGTATTTAGATATTTTTTCAACTCCCACAATAAGTACATATTCTATTTCTTCTGCTATTATATATTTCCTAGCTATATCAAATGCATTTATATATCCACTACACCCAGCTAAAATATCAAAGCACATGCATTTTTTTATATCTAATTTTTTTTGTATTAGATATGATATTCCTGGCATTAATTTATCTGTAGATGTTGTTGTAACAATAATTGCTCCTATTTTTTGAATATCTATTTTAGTTTTTTTAATTGTATTTATTGCAGCTTTTGTTGCCATTTCTTCTATTGTTTCATCTAATGCATAATATCTTGTTTTAATTCCGCTTCTTTTTTCTATCCACCCTTCTTCTAAATTATACTTTTTATTAAGCTCCTTATTTTCTAATTTATACTTTGGCAGATAACTTCCATTTGCAATAATTTTTATTGAATTCATTAATATCTCCTTGTTAATTTCTTTTTCTTATTTATATAACATTTTTATTAAAAAGTCATTATACTGATTGGTCATAAATGTATTTTTCAAGAAATTTTTCAAATGAATTTAAAAAATTTGCTATTATTACTTCTTTTTTAACATCAGTTTTTGTTATTTGTTTTAAAGAAATTGCTGTATTTTGCAATTCCTCTGGAAAAGAAATAGAGTTTACATTAATTCCTATTCCTATAACAATTTGTTTTACCTTGTTTTTATTTGTAGTGCTTTTCGTTAATATACCTCCTACTTTTTTTCCTTCATGTACTAAATCATTTGGCTCTTTTATTTGCAAAGAAGCATTGCAAACTTTTTTTATTTCATTTACTAGTATCTCTGCTATTTTAATAGTAAACCCTTCTAATTTTTTTATACTACAATTAGGATATAAAATAAATGAAAATGATATATTTTCTCCTTTTGCTGAATACCATTTTCTATCATGTGTTCCTATACCATTTATTTGTTTTTCTGCAAGTATTACTGTTCCATTTTCTATTTTTTCATTTTTTTCTAACCTTCGGTATATTTCTTTTTGTGTAGAATCTATTGACTTATAATAAATTATATTTTTTCCAAGCCAATTTGTTCTTAGTTTTTTTAAAATTTCTTCTTTCATTTATTTTGTGCCTCCACTAGATTATATTCTATATTATAGTCAAATTTAATTAATATAGCAAGAGGGAAAATAACAATAAAATGTAGATAACAGCTAAAGTGCTATTTTCTACCTTTTATTGTATCACCCAAAATTTTATTAAACAATCGCTTTATATCATAAAACATAATGTATTTTCAATATTATTTCAAAAATTTGTTCTGTTCGCTTGTTTTTTATTTAAAAATGTTATATAGTAATTAGCATAGGAATAAAATAACAACACATTCTGCTCTCTACCAAAATTGCGAATGTGTTGTTATAACTATATGTAGTGGTAACCGCATTCACTGCGGTTATTCATTTCCTATATTTATTATACTTGATATTTTTATAAATGCCAAATAGTATTAATTGTTCCATGCTTCTGGGGAGACTTGTTCAGATAATAGATTTTACATTACTGCAAGACACACACGAAACGACCTGCTGAAGTAGTTGGCACCGCCATCGTAGTCGAAATAGCAGAACACACCAG
>CANRMR010000048.1 GCA_947631785.1 uncultured Clostridia bacterium
AAAGTATGAAAATACTGATTATGAGTTTGTATATGAAGTTAAGAAAAATGCTTATAAAAAATATGTAGAGCAATGCTGGGGAAAATGGGACGATATAGATCAAAAGAATAGATTTAAAGAATCTATGGAAAAGACATTTGATAGAACTTATATAATTATGTTTAATAATGAAAGAATAGGATTTTATCAAGATCAAGTAGTAAATGAAAGAACATATTATATTGAAAATATATGTATTATTCCTAAATATCAAGGAAAAGGAATTGGAACAGAAATATTAAAATCAGTGATAAATGAATATTCAGATAAAAATATAGAAATACAATATTTTAAACAAAATCCAGTTGGAAATTTATATAAGAAACTTGGATTTGAACCGAATGGAGAAACAGAATTTCATTATCAGATGATAAAAAGAAAAAATTAAGGTGGGATTTATTTATGAATAAAGATGTAATAATTGAAACAGAAAGATTAATATTAAGACAATGGAATATGAATGATATAGATGATATAGTTGAAGGATTAAATAATATAAATGTTACAAAATGGTTAGCAGGAGCACCATTCCCATATACTATTGAAGACGCAAAACATTTTGTACAGAAAACTATTGATAACGATTTATACAATTTTGCAATAATTCTAAAGAGCGAAAATAAAGCAATAGGTGGAACTCAATTAACAAACGTAGATTTATTTAATGGTACAGCTGGTGGTGGTATTTGGATAAACGAAAAATATCAAGGTTATGGATATGGTTCAGAGGCTTTTGGAGCTAGGATAAAATATGCTTTTGAAGTATTAGGATTAAGAAGATTGGAAAATGGATATTTTAAAGAAAATGAAAAATCTCATAAAATGCAATTAAAATTTGGATATAAAGATGAAGGAATTAAGAGAAAAAAATTTGTATCAAGAGGCTCTGGAAAAATAGAAGACGAGTATATTACTGGTCTATTAAAAGAAGAATGGATAAAGTAAGGAAGTGATTATACTTGAAAAAATATTTAGATGGATTAAAATTTGGAATGCTATTGCAGTTGGCAGTTGGGCCAATGTGCTTAATGGTATTTAATACTGCAAAAAATGTAGGATTTTTAGTTGCTCTTACATTAGTGTTGGCAATAGCTTTAGTAGATGCATTTTACATTATTCTAGCTATTTTAGGAGTAAGCAAAATATTAGATAAAACAAAGATTAAAAAAGCATTTAAAATAATTGGTTCTTTTGTACTGATTATTTTTGGAGCAAATATTATTTTGAATGTATTTAATATAAATATAATACCAGGATTAAATTTAGAGCCAACATCAAGCAATATATTTATACAAGGATTGATATTAACTCTATCAAATCCAATAACAATAGTTTTTTGGGGTAGCGTATTAACAACAAAGATAATTGAAGATAAATTTACCAAAAATGAATTAACAGTATTTTCAGTTGGTTTAGTATCTTCAACATTAATATTTTTAACATTTGTGGCAGTATTAGGAACAATGTTATCAAGTTTTATACCTGAAAATATATCAAGCATAATGAATATTGTTGTTGGTATTTTAATTATATTTTTTGGAATAAAAATGTTAGTAAAAAAAGAAAAGTAGGAGTGTGAAAATGTATGAAAAAAATGAAAGACTTTTTTGACGAGGAAGCAGTAGAACATGATGATTTATTTGTAGAAAAAATGGGAATGGCAGAGTTCTATGATGAAGTTGAAAAAGTATTAAATAATTGTGAATATAAAAAATGAGGAATGAATTAAATGGGAAAAGTAATAATTGTATGTGGAAAAATTTGTAGTGGTAAAAGCTATTATTCAAATTCAATAAAAGATTCTCTAAATGCAGTAATAATTTCTCCAGATGAAGCAACTTATGAATTGATTAACAATGAACAAGGAGATTTTTATAATGTCTTTTCTGAAAGACTAAATAAGTATTTAACAAAGAAAGTTGGAGAAATATCACAAGCTGGAGCAAATGTTATTTTTGAAAGAGGACTTTGGTCTAAGGAAGATAGAAAGAAGATTAGAGAATATTATAAAAATAAAGGAATAGAATGTGAAATACATTATGTTTGTGTAGATGACGAAACATGGAAACACCACATTGTTGAAAGAAATAAAAGAATTGATGAAGGAAAAGGTGGCTCTGATTTATATTTAGATGAAGGACTACTAAAAAAATTAGAATCAAAATGGGAAGAACCAAGTAAAAATGAAATTGATGTTTGGTTTGAAGTGAAAAGATAATAAGGAGAGTTAATAATGGATATTAAATTTGAAGTTGAAGGATATAAATTTAATGTAAGAAGTTCTTGTATTATTAAAGATAAAATACATAGCAAAGTTCTTTTAACAAATATGAGAGCTATAACTGATCATGAGGCTCTTTTGTTGCCAGGTGGAAGATTAGAATTATTAGAAAATTCTAATGAAGCAATAAAAAGAGAAATTAAAGAAGAATTAAATTTGGAACTTGATTTTAAATTAATATCAATAGAAGAAAACATTTCAAAATCAAATAAATTCCAAATGCTTGAATTTGTATATTATGCAGAACTTAATAGTTTTGACGATATAAAACTACCAAATGATGGCTGGGATAAATTTAAGATTTTAGAGATAAAAGATATTGATAATATAGATATTAGACCAAAAACAATTAATAGTTTGATAAAATGTGATGAATATTCAAGTATATCTCATAATATAAATTATGATTGGGCTTAAAAAATATAAGTGTATAAACTAAAATTAAGATGTGTTTAAAACTAACACATCTTAATTTTTTTCTGCTATTTTGTATAGAATTATACTTGATTCAGTCGGATTAACACTAATCGAATAATTATTATTTTTCTAATTTATCTTCGATACCAGCCAGTAATTCAAGAATTGAAATTCCAAGAACTTTTGCTATTCCATATAGTTCGTAATCTTTAACAACTCTAGTATTAGCTTCAATTTTACTTATATCATTTTTATGAATATTAATTCCAAGTAAATTTAAATCATTAGCAACATCAGCTTGAGAAAGATGTTTAGCCTTTCTTAATTCTACCAAGTTATCACTAATAACATTAAAACTATCGTTTAATTTGCGTGTACTCATAAATAAAACCACCTTTTTTATAGTATTTACTTGATTTTATCTCTATAATCGTGTTATTATGACATTAAGACTATGTCAAAAAGATAATAATTAAAAAAATACAACAGTAAAAGGTTGATAAAAATGAATAAAGAATGTGAATAAAAATTTGCAAT
>CANRMR010000049.1 GCA_947631785.1 uncultured Clostridia bacterium
GTCGCTATCGAGTTCGCGACAAATACGCCTCTTGGGACTTTCACCCCAGATTTATGACATGCCCGTCATACTAAAAAAACAAGAGCAATTAATGCTCTTGTTTTTTTGGCTCCTCTTGTTGGACTCGAACCAACGACCTATCGGTTAACAGCCGAGCGCTCTACCAACTGAGCTAAAGAGGAATGTCTTATTATATTTTGTAATAATTTTATAAGTTTTATACATTTTTTTAAAAAAAATGGTGCTCCCTCAAGGATTTGAACCTTGGACCCACCGGTTATGAGCCGGTTGCTCTGACCAACTGAGCTAAGGGAGCATAAAATAAAAATTGGAGCAGGTAGTGGGAATCGAACCCACGTCATCAGCTTGGAAGGCTGAGGTTCTACCATTGAACTACACCTGCATATTTGTTAAACACTTTTTAAATTATAATTGTTATTTTTATATTTGTCAATATATTTTTTAAAAAAATTTTATAATTTATTTCAATTAACATAAAACGTTATAATTCATATAATAAATATATAAGTATAAACCCTTAGGAAGGAATGAAAGTAAAAATGAAAAATTGTAAAAATATTATTATAATACTATTATTGTTTGTAATTGTTGTAATGGCAATAGCCTATTCAGCTTTTGCTACAGAACTTACAATAAATGGACAAAGCGAGATTGTAGGACAATGGGATATTAAAATTACAGGAATTGTAGCACAGGAAGTATCAGATGGTGCAGATGCAGGAGACATGCAGTATACAAATACAAGTGCAACATTTAATGCAAAGTTAGAAAAACCAGGTGATGTAATTACCTATTTAATTACAATTCAAAATGCTGGAACAATTGATGCTACGTTAAATACTGTAACATTTACAGCAGATGAAGAAAATGGTTCACCTGCAATTATTTATACAAATACAAAACCAGCAGATGAATTAAATGCAGGAGACGAGACAACATTAACTGTAACTGTAAGCTATGATGAAGAAACAGTCGAAGTCCCATCTGTAAAAACAAAAACAATTACAGGAATTATTGAATATGTTCAAAAATAGTTTATTTTAGTGGACATAGATATGCTAAAAAAGCATTATAAAGTCCACTTATTATTTTTAAACTAGATTTGTGTCTTAGAAGGAATGATTGTAATTATGAGAAAATATTTAAAAAATATATTATATAAATCATCAACATTTATAAATTGTTTTATTATTATGCTTATATTTATATTTATGGCAAATGGATATGCAATGTTAAAAACTAATTTAAACATAGCAGGAAATTCTGTAATTACAACAGAAGAGTGGAAACCAAAAATGAGTTATGTACAAACTGGAAATCTTGCAAATATGTTTTTTTATAATATTGTAATTTATAATAACTCAAAATTAGATTATCAACATTGGCAACTAAAAATATATGATTCTCCATATGTTAGCTTTGTTGATTTATCAAATGGAGAAAGAACAGACTATGGATATGTACTAAATAACTTTAACTGGGATAACAGAATCGAATCAAAAGGAACAACAATTATATCTATTATATTTCAAGTAGATAGTAGTGTAGAAAGTTTAATGACTGTAGAAGAATATGCTAATTATTTTGTAAGAAACTATATTAAAATATCTGGTAAACTTATAGCAAATATGAATAGGGAAGGCACAATAATAAACAATGGAAAAGCAACATTAACTTTGCAAGAAAATGAAATACAAGTTACAAATTTTGTGTTTGAAGAAAATAAAGAATATGTGCCAGATAGTCCTAATAAAAAGCAATATATTTTAACTATTAATAATGTATCAGATATAAATTACCTTAAAATTAGAATAAATATTTATTTAGGAACAAATAATACTTTTTCTGAAGTATCTCCAAATGAAATACTTTGTAAAAATAGTACTAATGTAACCATAGTACTTCCAGCATGGTTAGAAGTAGAAAGTGGTAAAGCCGCTTCAATTTACATTACTGTAGTTACAAGTGAAGAAAACTTTACACCAGACATAATAATTGCAGCACATATATAAAGGAAGGTGGTTATTTTGAGATATTTTAACAATAAAAAAATAGTATTATTAATAATTATCTATTTGGTTGCAACAATTATCTTAACATTAAAAAATAATACAATATACGTAAATATTATTAATCCTATATTTTGGGGAATTATGTTAGTTTATTTAATTTGGTATATTAAAAATGGTCATATAAGATTAAATAGTATAAAGAAATATTATATATTTATGATAATAATTCCCATTATACACGTAATTATTTATTTTTGTTTAGGTTATATAGTAGGATTTATACAAAGTCCATATAATCACCAATTAACATCAATATTAAAGAATATAGCTGTAGAAATAATTCCAATTATTGGTATTGAAGTTTTAAGAATAACCTTAGTAATTAGAAACAAAAAAAATAAAGCATTCTTAAACTTAATAACAATATTACTAATTTTTCTTGAAATAAAATATAATTATATAGCAAGTTTATCAGCAAACAAAGAAGAGCTTTTTAAGTATGTATGCTCAGAAATAATTCCACTTTTTTTCTTAAATATTTTATATACCTATTTAGCAATAAATGGTTGCTGTATATTATCCTTATTATATAGAATTTTTACAAGAATAATAGTTTTACTTTCACCAATACTACCTAATTTAGACTGGTTTATGACAGCGGCAGTTAATATTATATCGCCTGTAATAATTTATTTTTTATTCAAATATAAATTTATTAAGGGAAAAAAGGATATAAGAAAAAAGAAGCAATATTTTTTTCAAAAATTAAACTATATAATAACCATTATTTTGTCTGTTACTATTATTGGATTTATGATAGGAATATTCAAATATGAGGTAATAAGTGTAATTTCTAACAGTATGTCACCATTATTTGAAAGAGGTGATGCTGTAATTTACAAAAAATTAAATAATGATGAATTAAAGAACATTTCAGAAGGTTCTATTATAATTTATAGTATTGGAAATAAAAATATTGCACATCGAGTTGTAAATATAATAAAAGATAATGATATCATATTATATCAAACAAAAGGTGACCAAAATAATATGTCAGATACAAATTTAGTAGAAATAAATCAAATTAAAGGTGTATACGTATTTTGCATTAAATATATGGGCTTTCCGTCTGTTTTGTTATATGAATATTTTAGTTTATAAAGTTGAAAAATAATTACAATTTTGGCGTTGTCAAACATCATTTGAAATTTAATCAACGTACAAAAAGTACGCCTCATA
>CANRMR010000050.1 GCA_947631785.1 uncultured Clostridia bacterium
CAAGAAGTTCACGAGCATAAATGTACATACACACAAGGGGTATATGATGATATAGCAAAATCACATACATGGAAATGTGAAGAATGTGGCGAATCTGGAGTAGAACCTTGTACATTTAGTGAATGGACATCAACAGATGGGAAAACTGCAAAAAGAACATGTCTATTATGTGGTGGTGTAGATACAGCAGACACATTATCAGCTGCGTTAAGTGATGGAAGTACTAAAGAACTTACTGTAGATAAAATAGATACTTCTGCAAATGAATTAACTATACCAAGAGGAACAACTGTAACTGTAAATGAAGAAGTAACAACAGCTAGTAATGATGTAACAGTAAATGGTACATTAGTTTTAAAAACAAAACAAGAAAATCTTAAATTAAAAGGAACAGGAACTGTTATCTATGCACCAGAAGTAGAAACACCAGAAGAATTTGCAGAACAATTTCCAAATGCCGAAGGTATATTAGGAGGAATAAAAGCTGCAGATAAAGAAGATGCTAAAGGCTTAAAATATGAAATAATAGTACCAAGCCTAAGTGAGGTACAAACAATAACAGAAGATGCTCAAATAGAATTGGAAGAAGGATGGAATCTAACAGTAGATTTAGGAAACAACATATTAACATCTAAAAACACAAATAATAACTTAATAAAAAATAGTGGAAATCTTACAATAAAAAATGGAACCTTGACAACTGCTGAGAAAAATAATAATCCTGTAATTTATGATCAAGGAAGTAGACTAACTTTAGAAAATGTTGATGTTAAAGGTAATAAAGGTATAAGAACAAATGGAAACTTAGGAGTTATTGGTGGAAAAATTGTATCAAAGAGTTATGGTGATAATTCATATGCATTGGCAGTATTAACTGATGCAAGGACTCGTAGTACTACTGTGTTAAATAATGTAGATATTGTTGCACAAAACATCGGAGCATATATTGGAGGAGCTAATCATAGCTTAATTATGTACGGTGGAACAATAACCACCAAAGGCTCACCGAACGTTGACTATGCTTTAGCATCATACTCTAGCGATGCAATTTTGAGCTTAGAAGGTACAAAAATACAATCTGACGACTTTGGAATTTATTTACAGAGTAATGGAGAAAAAAATGTCAATGATGCAGCAGGAAACTTAGCTGAACTAAACAATGTCGAATTAACATCGGAAAAAGCAAGCATATGGGTAGCAGGTCCTAAAGATAGAGTAGAAGTTACAGGTGGTACAATAACAAGTAATGAAGAAGAAGTACTAAGAATATCTAGTGATAAATGTGGAAAGAGCATATTAAAGGACTGTACTTTATCTGGTAAAACAACTGTAAAAATATATGGTGGCATTACAGAGGAAAATAAAAATCAATATGTTACTTTGACTGATGTAACAGAAAACAAAAAATAAAAATTAATAATAAGTATTAGTGAACTTAATTGAATAATGAAAATTTATTCATTAAGAAAACAAAAATATCGTACAGTTTTTGTACGATATTTTTGTTGCGTAATATACAATTATAAATCTCATTTTTTTATGGAACTTTCTTACAGCCCTTTTTTGTGTAAAGATACAAATTATTTTAAGTTACCAATTGTATATTTTTGAACATTTCCTTTAGCATCTTTTGAATTACTACTAAATGTTATTGTTACTTTGTTACTATCTTTAGAAGCTTTTATTTTAGCTCCAGATTTTCCTGATGTTGTTCCATCTATAGCTGTATTTATTAAGTTGAATTTAGCTAAATATTTATTGATTTTTTCAAAATTAGCTTTAGTAGCTTCTACATCTTCAACTTGCGTTACACCAGGAACTTTAGATGTTCCACCTTTATCAACTTCAACTTTAACACCTGGTATAGCTGTTAAAGCATCATAATCTGTATGGTCTGCTGTATCTTTATCATACTCATAATGTTTAATTTCTAGTGGTGTTGTGATTTCAAATGGAGCATTTTCAGCTGTGAAAGCATCAACTGTACCATTTGAAACAGTGTCATAAGATACTGTTATGCTTTGATGTCCTGTTAATTTTTCATCATCTATATCAACTTTTCCATCTAATGTATCTATTGTAATATCACTAGAAACTGTCATTCCATTTGAATTAACTGTTATATCACCTTTACCTGTAATGTCTAATGTTCCAGCTTGCGTACCTTCTGTTGTTTTACCTTTATTGAAGTCAACTGTTAATCCACCATCAACTTCTGTGAATTTTAATGCATTTGAAGCATTATCAGCTGTTGTTGTTACTTCTACTTTATGTGTATTAACTGTTACAGGTGTTTCTTTAGAAGCATTTATAGTATAATTTGAATCCATGAAGTTAACTGTAGCTCCAGCAGCAATTATAACAGATTTGCTAGAACCTGTCTTTACTGCAGCATCCTTAATAATTATTCTATCATTTTCTGCTTGAACACCAGTTATATCTAATGAACCATTCTTAGCTCCTATTATAGTAACCTCTGCTGGTTTCTTTGTGCTAGTAGCAACTGTTTGGTCAAATGAATTTCCATTAATAGTTACTCTCATACCTTCAACATCATCTGGTAATGTTCTTTTAGAAGCTGTATTATCTGTTGTAGCTATTGTTATAGCTACTTCATCTGGTTTAGCTGATGAATATGTTATATGATCACCAACTTTTAGTGCTTGAATTATTTTACATACTTTATCTAAACCAACATATTGATTAATTGTATAATCTGTTCCGTCTAAACTTAATTTTGTAGTACCATCAGTTGAAACTTTTCCAGTTCTTGTGTCTGTTCCATCTGAAACTATTTCAGCATCAATATTTATCATAGCTTTCTTTGTTTTATCTAATTCAACAAATTTAGTAATTCCTTCTACAGGTCCATCTACACCGTCTACAGTAGCAATTAATCTTATAGCATATTTAGTATTTCCGCTTAATCCTGTAACATCAAATCTACCATTTGAAGTATTAACTTCTACTTTTTGATCTAAGCTAGATTCATGGGTATATTTAACTTCTGTTTTTCCTGTAACATCTTCTTCATTTACAGTATATACTTCTACTCTATATGAAGCTTTTTTACCAGATATTAAACCTGTTTTGCTAGATAATTCTAAAGTAGCTTTAGAATCTGTTACTGAATTTGTAACTACTTTAGGAACTTCTGGTTTAAAGAATTCTTTTGAAACTGCTGGTTCTGAATTAGCTTCTGATAATTTATGTC
>CANRMR010000051.1 GCA_947631785.1 uncultured Clostridia bacterium
TTTGAAAGGGGTGTTAATCTAATTTTTAGCCAATACTTTTTCGAATCATTTTCCAATTTTAATTTTTCTGAACACTCTAATAAAACTCCAGGAATCACCTATATTATTACATCACTCTTTCTTAACATTTTTCTTTTTAATAATTTCAATTAACTTTTTCGTACTAAAATTAGGTAAATGATTTTTTGATAATGCAATACCAATATATCTACATGGAATTTTCTCTTTTAGATTTAACTCGAATACTTCTTTTGAATTTTTTATATATTCCTTAGTTACATATCCAATTCCAAATCCAATTTTAGAAAACTCAGCAACTAATGAATAACTTGTTAATTCAAAATTAGGTTTAAGAATAACATTATTTTCTCTTGAAAACTTATCTAGAAAATCTCTAGTATTTGAGCCTTTTGCTTGTAATATTAAAGGATAATTGTTTAAATCTTTTAAAGAAATTTCCCCACCAATTAAATCCTTATATTTAATACTTGCCACAAAACAGTCTCTAATCTTTTTACATTTTATAATTTCTAAATCATTACCATAACTTTTATCATTCAAATTTAAGATTACTATATCAATTAATCCATTTTTTAAGTTTGATATTAACTCTGATGTGATATCAGTTATAATTTTTATATCTATTTTAGGATATAAAGAATGAAATTTTTCTAAATATGGAAGTAAAAATTCTTTGGTCAAAGTTGTACTAATACCAATTTTTACACATCCTGTTTCAAGATTAATAAGGTCAGTAAACTTATTTTCAGCATTATTAATATATTCAATAGCTTGTTTTATATAGTTATAAAACTCTTTTCCTTCTTCAGTAAGAACCACACCTCGTTTAGTTCTAACGAATAACTGACCACCTAATTGTTCTTCTAAGTTTTTAATTGATTTACTTATTGCAGGTTGAGATATATTTAATTCTTCACTTGCCTTAGTAATATTAGAGTGATTTGCTACTACATAAAAGATTCTATATAATTCAAAATCAATATTCATAATAACCTCCCGTTATGACAGACATAATAAATATATATTTTGATTATATCAAATAATATAATACAATACAAACAGAAAGGAGAAAAAAAGGATGATTATAGGGATTTGTGGTAAATCAGGCAGTGGTAAAAGTACTCTAGCTAATCAAATAATTGAATTAACAAATAATAAAGCCATACACTTAGACATTGATAAAGTTGGTCACAATGTATTATTACTACCAGAGGTTAAAGAAGAATTAATAAATTCATTTGGAGAATCGGTTATTAAAGAAAACATAGTTAATAGAAAAAAACTTGGTGAAATTGTTTTTAATTCACGAAATGAAATGAATAAACTATCTGATATTACATGGCAATATATGCAACTAGAAATTGATAAATTTTTGAAATTTAATAAAGATAAAATTATTATCCTAGACTGGTTATTACTATCAATTTCAAAATACTTTGATATATGTGATATAAAAATACTTTTAGATATTCCATATAAAGTAAGAAAACAAAGAGCAATGAAAAGAGATAACATAACAAAAGAAGCATTTGATTTAAGAGAAAAAGCAAGTATCAGTTATGATGAAAGTGATTTTGATTATGTTTTAAAAGCAAATGATAAAGAAATGGTTAAAAGGTTGGTGAAATCATTATGACAAAGGTTTTATATCCTGGAAGTTTTGATCCAATAACCAAAGGACATATGAATATTGTTTGGCAAGCTAGTAATTTATTTGATGAAGTAATAATAGCAGTTATGCAAAACCCTTTAAAAAAAACTGGCTTTTTCACTTTAAAAGAAAGAATGGAAATAATTAAAGAATTGTATCAAAAAGTGAATAATGTTAAAATTATATGTGCAAGTGGAGCTACTGCTGATGTTGCTCTACTATATGAATGTAAAGCCATTATTAGAGGACTTAGAAGTTTAAGTGATTATGACTATGAAGTTCAATTACAACAAATGAATAAAGAAATATCAAACAATAAAATAAATACTATTTGCTTATTTGCAGATAAAGAATATCAGTTCATATCATCAAGTATGGTTAAAGAAGTTTTTAATCTTGATAAAAATATTTCAAGATATGTAGATAAAATTGTCGAAGAAAAAATGCTAAAAAAACAAAGGAGTTTGATAAAATGAGTAAAATAATAATTACCCCATTGGGAACAATATCACCTTATACAAAAGGAAATATGAATTGCCCTGGATTTTTAATTGAATATCATAACAAAAAAATATTATTAGATTCTGGTAATGGTATAACAAGATTATTAGATTTTCCAAATGATTTAAAAGATTTAAGTATAATTATAACTCATTATCATAAAGATCATTTTGGAGATTTAGGGGCTTTGCAATATGCTTCTTATGTTTATCATAACTTAGGATTACTTGATAACAAATTAAAAATATATTTGCCTAAAAATGATATTTCATTTAATAAAGAATCTATCATATCTAATAACGAAAGCTATTCAGACTATTATGACATAAATAACTTATATTCATTTTTTATAGATGACTTAAGAATTAGTTTTGAAGATAATAAATCACATACTATTGAATCATACATGGTTAAATTACAAAACAAAGATTTTAAGGTTGTTTATACTTCTGATATAGGTACTACAAATTTAAGTAAATTAGTAGATTTTTGTAAAAATGCTGACTTAATAATTTGTGAAAGTTCTTTTTTAAGAACACATAATTCTAATAGTAAAACGCATATGACAGCTTATGAGGCAAGTATTTTGGCAAATAAATCACAAGCTAAAAAGTTATTATTAACTCATTTCTGGCCTGAAGAAGATAAAAATTTGTATTTGAAGGAGGCAAAACAAAATTTTAAAAATGTTGATGTTGCTATAGAAGGTAAAAAAATTATATTAGAAAAAAATTAAGGTTACTATTTACAGCCCCAAATGAAAATAAACTAGATAAAAAATAAAAAATCTAGTTTTTTCAAGTTAAAAATAATAGTTGATAAGTAGGCTTAATTTGTTGATAACTTTTACTGTTTTTTCTAGGTTTTAAGGGCATTTGATGATATAATTATATTATAAAGTTGGTGACAAAAATGGCTACAAATTATGAAAATAAATTTTATAAAG
>CANRMR010000052.1 GCA_947631785.1 uncultured Clostridia bacterium
AGATCATATAAAAGAAAGAGGCAAAAAAGGATGTACAATATCAAAAATCATAACAATATATACACGAAAAAGGACATATTCCCAAATAATTGACAAATATAAAAAATGCGTATATAATAAATATAGAAAGTAAGTAGCCACAGACAATGTGCGTTACCTAAAAAGATTAGATAAACACCACACAGCTAGGCAAAGCTAAATGTGGTGTTTTTTTATTTGTTTTATATACCATAAATCTCATATTTTGTCATATCTGGCTTTAAAACATCTTCATCTTTTACTACATCTAATTTTACATTTCTATCTGTTGTTGTTTTTGTTAATATTATACCATAAAAAACATAATCAATTCTTTCTGTTATTAATCCTGTTTCTTTATCTATTTTAAATTTTGTCGAAAAGATTTTAGGTCTTTCTTTATTCCATACTTTAACTATAACATATGTTTTATCATTTTCTTCTTTTTCACCTAAATATTCAAAGTTATATTGTTCTATATTGGTAATTAATGAATAATCAAACCCCATTTGACTATTTAAGTTTATCTCACTTTGTATATCACCAATTCTTAAATAATCCTTTCCATCATGTTCTCCTAATATACGTATATTTTCATTTGTATTATAATTTGTCCATTCTACTTGTTTTCCATTGACTACTGTACTTTTTACATTATCTTTAATATAGTATTCAGTTATATTTGTTTCATTTAATTTATTGCCTAAAATTTTAGTTTGTGATGAATAGTAATAATTTGGATATTCTTTTCCTTTTTCTAATAAACCAATAACTTCTTCTCTTGACATTATATTATTTTTATTTAAAAATTCATCAAATTGTATTACAATTTCATATACAATTATTAATGCTAGTAAACATGCTAATATAATTAATAAAACTTTTAAAATTCTTTTTTTCTTCTCCATAATAATCAACTCCTCTTACTTTTTATTAATTTCTTTTATCTTTTGATTTAATTTTTTAGTTAGATTTATATTATATAATCTATCATATTTTCTATATCAATATCAGATGAATATTCTATGTATATATTTACTTGTTCATTATTTAAATTATTATTTAGTTTTTGTTTTATATTTATATTCATTTTTCCTCCGTTCTTATTTTAATTATATAATATTTTTCATTGCTTGAATATATAATATCAATAAGTGGTCGTATTTTGCGATAAGCGGTAAAAAAAAATCAATGGCTTGAAACCATTGATTTTATTGGTGAACTACAGTAAACTAAATACTAAACAATTTTATTTTGTTGGTGGTTTTGGTATTAGTATTAATATTTAATATAAGCTCTTTATTAATAATTTTGCAATTTATCTTTGTAAATAAGCTATACATTAAATTCATATTACTAATAAAAATTAGATACAAATTTTTTATAATTGTATTTGACTTTTTTCATTAATTTGTATATAATATAAATAAGAAATGAGAAACCACGAACGTGGTTACCAATTAAATGATTTAATAACCATTCAACCGTCCAAAGCAGAATGGTTATTTTTTATTGCCTTTGTAATAAAAAACAAATGATGATTAACAAGGCAATATTTATGATAGTCATTCCTACTAATCCATAGAAAAGTAGGTATGTAATAATTGATAATGCTAATTCTACCATATTAACCACCTCCTATACATTAGTCTCACAACCTAAGTCGTGGAAGTAGTTTGCAAACATCAAAGAGTTAAAAGGTGGCAACACACTCCGCTTATTCTCATTTCACTATTTAATATACAACAATTTTTTATTATTTACAAGAGAATTAATTATTTTTTTCAATTTTAATATAATATTAGTAATTAAATAATTAGTGTGCAATAAATAATACTTAAATCAAAGTCTTTTATGAATTTATTAATTTTCATTCAATGATTATTTTATATATTCTACTCCATCAAAAATAAGTGATGTAACTATTCCATTTGTATATGTAACTTGGAAATTGCTTCTGGTAGTTGCTCCAAAGCTATTTTGTGCATCTACATAACTTTGTACAATGATAGAACCATCTTTTTTACTCATTCTCCATTCATCTGGCCAAGGAAATTTAGCAGTAGAAGGTGATTTTAATATTTTTTCTATAGTTTCTTGAGTTGTAACTATCAATTCAGTTTCTTCATCATCAGAGATAATATATTCAGATAATGTATGTTGTATAGTACCATTTTGATACAATATTTTATCGCTATACTGTATATTATCAATTTCATTATTTTTTATATCAACAAAACCTACAATCTGTTGACCACTTTTTATTGCAAAACCAATAGAGCCAGGTATCTCTTCATTATCTCGACTTTTTTCTAATTTATAATTAGGATAATATGTAGAATAACCTACATTATCAATTATAGAAAAAATTTTATCCGTATCTTCTTGAGATATGTTATATGTTGCTAGCACATTTTTAGATTTGTATTTATCTGATGTTAAATTTACATTATTAGCAAATATGCATATTAAAGAAACAATAATTAAAGCAGCAATTATTGTAGATGGTTTTGTTTTCTTTTTATTATTATTTTTTTTAGATGTTAATGTAATATTATTTTCAATACCTAA
>CANRMR010000053.1 GCA_947631785.1 uncultured Clostridia bacterium
GATTGGCTAAAATGGGCAGTAACACCAGATAACTTTTATGAAAGACTAGACTATAATAAACAGACAGAGCCAAAGCAGAAAATACACCCAGCAATATATGCATATATAAGTTATAAAGGTGATGAAGTATTAAGGACACCATACAATAGAGAACATCCAGAGCCACATGCAGATCCAAGAAGATGGAAAATGGCATCAGACATGTTATATGCATCAAATAATCCAAATACATTAAAAGCAATAATAGGAGAAGATTTAACACGAGATTTTATAAATTTTTGTAAACGGACAAAGATTAACAGCAGAAGATATTCTAAAAGATATATTAGAAGAAAATGAAAAATAAATTTCAAAAACATAGTAAAAAAGTAAAAAACAGTAAATAAAAATATTAAAAAGGAGCAGATGATTATGAATAAACAACAAATAGATTTATTAGGTGAATATATAAAAGCAAAAAAAGCAGCAGTTTTAATAGAAGAAATACCAGAAAGTGTAATTGAAAAAGGAGCTGTTGTAATTAATTCTGACTTTTCAAATTCAGAACTAATGGGACATTTTGATAATTTAGAGTATGTTGCACCAAAATGGTATGATAAACTAATGGAAAGTAGTAAAAACCATACTCCAGTTTTAATAATAAAAGATATAAATAAAGTACCAGAAAAAGAACAAAGAAAATTTATTGAACTTTTTAAATATAAAAAAATATATGTCAATAAAATACCAGAAAATTGTATGATTTTTGTAACATATTCTAACTTAAAGGAAAATCCTATAGAAGAAGAAGTATATTCATTTATGGCACATATTTAGGAAAGTAAGGAGATAAGTAATGGATAGTTTTACTTTTTTAACCGAAGAACAATGTTTTGGAGATAATCAATTAGATATATTAGAAAAAAGAGGAGCAGAAGCTGCGATAACAGATTTTTCTATTTTATTAGGTGGAAGAGTATCTAAAAATATTGATAATGATGATTCTTTAGAAGGAAGAACAGGATATTATTGGACAAAGTCAGATGCCCGTAATAACGATGCGTGCATGGCGTGCATGGTTGACGCTAATGGTGCTATAACTTGCACATCTGTTATTCGACGTTCTAATGGGGCGCGCCTAGCTTTACCGTTTTCGTCAATATCAATCAGTTCAATCCCCGAGAAAGAAAGTTTAACTGGGAAAAGAGCAGAAGATGGAATTATTGAGGTAGAATATGGGTATTATCCACAAAAAGCAGTATCGAAAGATATGCAATTAAAATTAGAACAAGCATTTAAAAGTGGAATATTATCAAGAACTGGAAAAGGATATACAACAGACTCAAAAAATATTGTTGATTATGATGGAAAATTTGAGCCAAAAAGACACAAGGAATATCAATATAACGGAAAAAGATATGTGAGAGTTGAGGCTAATTCAACTTTTACTGAATTTCAACTTTCAAATGGAAAAAAATATAAAAATGGGGATTATGTATGGGTAGAAGTACAGCCAGTTAGATGGCTTGTTGATGAAAAAGCGAAAATTATGATAACAGAAAAAATAATTTTTGCAGGAGTTCAATTTAATTATATAAGAGATTACCATACAGAAGATTTTGATAAAACAAATATAAAAATATTTATGGATAAATATTTATCTAAAGATTTAGTACAATTGGTAAAAACAGGAAAGTATACAAGAATAGGTTCAAAGAAAAATGAAAATCCATATAATTTAAATTTTGATAAAACAAATGAAGAAGACATAATTAAAGCAGCAATACAAAGTAATGTATCAATATTTTTACATGGAAAACCAGGATGTGGAAAAAGCGACAGAGTAAAACAATTAGATCCAGATTTTGTAGAATTAAACTTAAATCATTTAGATCCAGAGTTATTAGATGGACTAGCAGGAGAAAAAGATGGAAAAGCAGTACATATAAAACCACCATGGCTAGAAGAATTAGAAGCAAAATGTGAAGAGGAAAAAGATAAAATACATATATTATTTTTAGAGGAACTAACAAATGCATCAGAGATAATGCAAAAAAAGGCATATGGAATAGCACTAGATAAAAAGGTAGCAGGAAGATGGAAATTGCCAGAAAATGCAAGAGTAGTAGCAGCAGGAAATGAACTAGAGGATTCACTAGTAGCAAATGAAATGGCAGAGCCATTGTATGATAGATTTGCACATGTAAATATAGAAACAGAAGCAGAAAATTGGCTAAAATGGGCAGTAACACCAGATAACTTTTATGAAAGGCTAGACTATAATAAACAAACAGAGCCAAAGCAAAAAATACACCCAGCAATATATGCGTATATAAGTTATAAAGGTGATGAAGTATTAAGAACACCATATGATAGAGAACATCCAGAGCCACATGCAGATCCAAGAAGATGGAAAATGGCATCAGACATGCTATATTCATCAAATAACCCAAATACATTAACAGCAATAATAGGAGAAGATTTAACACAAGACTTTATATATTTTTGCAAACTACCAACAATAAC